>CAMDQV010000025.1 GCA_945906015.1 Pedobacter schmidteae
ATTGAAGGACTTGGATATTGGATACCCACTAAAAACACGGATAATGCATTCTATTATTTGACGGCTTACCCAAGTAAAGAAGCTAGAGATGCATCATGGAAAGCTTTTGCAGCTGACCCAGAATGGAAAGAAGTTGCCAAAAAATCAGAAGAAAATGGAAAGATTATCGCTAAAGCCACCATTCATTTCTTAAAGGCAACGGATTACACACCTAAAATTAAAGCTTCAAAAGGCAACGAAATGCGCACTTTTGAAATGCGTATTTATACTGCAATGCCTGAAAAGCTTCAAAATCTTGAATCCCGTTTCAGAGATCATACCATGAAGATCTTCAAGAATAATGGCATGGATAACATCGCATATTTTACAACCATTGAAAGCGATTCTTCAGTACAAGCCAAATTACTTTATTTTCTCGCCTACAAAAATGAGGCTTCTGCAAAATTATCATGGGAGAATTTTCGTAAAGATCCTGATTGGATAAAGGCAAGCACTGCATCTGAAGTAAATGGTAAACTTGTAGAAAAGGTAGAATCTGTATACATGCAACCTACCGCATTCTCAAAATTTAAATAAGCAGTATTGATTTTTAGAATTAAAAAATTCAAAAGGGCTCTAAAATTTTAGAGCCCTTTTTTTGCTTCATCTCTCGTCCTGAAATAGGTTGACACTAAATCAACTTATTAATGAAAAAGCAGGAACATCAAAGAAAGAAACGAACTCAGCGTGATTACAGCATGGCTTTTAAAATGCAAGTAATTGGAGAAGTAGAAAGAGGGGAACTCAACCAGGATCAAGCAGGTAGGAAGTACGGTATTCAGGGAAATACTACCATTTTGCAATGGATCAGAAAACATGGTACCTTAGACTGGAAGGAGCTACCCACCGTGTCACACAAGAAAACACCTGAACAAAAAATCAAAGAGTTAGAAGAACTTCTTGCCCGAGAAAAGGAAAAGGTTCATGTTTTAAATACTGCGATTAATATTGCAGATGAGATGCTTAAGACCGATATCCGAAAAAAGTATTTACCCGAACAGTTCAAAAATCAAAAGCCCCAAAATTAGGCATTAGGGGAACATATGAATTACTAGGGTACAGTCGACAAGCCTATTACAAACACAAGTCAGATCGCCGCAAACGGCATCAGGATCTTATCATTGTCCATGATATAGTGATGCGAATTCGTAGCAGAATGCCACGTTTAGGAACTCGTAAGCTTTATTTTTTAATGAAACAGGAGCTTACCACTAAGCAAATAAAAATAGGCAGAGATGTATTGTTTAACTTTTTGCGGGCAGAACAACTCCTAATTAAGCCAAAGAGAAGCTATATCAAAACAACTAACTCCAAACATTGGATGAAGAAGTACCCCGATTTAATTACAGGTATGGAACTGACCCGTCCGGAGCAGTTATGGGTCAGTGATATTACCTATATAAAGACAGCGGCAGGGCACCAGTATCTAAGTTTGATTACAGATGCTTATTCAAAAAAGATTATGGGATATGAGTTGTTGAATAACTTAAGTACTATCGGGCCTTTAAACGCGCTAAAAATGGCCTTAAAGAATAGACGATACAATACTGAACTGATTCATCATTCGGACAGGGGTTTGCAATACTGCTCCAAAGAATATACTGCACAACTTATAGAACGAGGCATACAAATCAGTATGACTCAGAACGGTGATCCATATGAAAATGCAATTGCCGAACGAATAAACGGTATATTGAAATATGAATTTCTTCTCTTGGAGGGGCTTAAAGATCACTTTCAGGCATTGCAAATCATAACCGAGTCTATTGATATTTATAATCAGGAAAGACCTCATATGAGTTGTCACTTATTAACACCGAATCAGGCGCATTTACAACAGAAACTGAAAATTAGAAAATGGAATAAAAAAACCTCGAAGATTTTAGTCTCCGAGGTCGAAATTCTTCCCTAAATTAGTCAACTTAATCTGTCAACTTTTTTCAGGACTAGTCAAAGAGATAATTTTACCTCTTAAATGGTATTAAATAGCTGTTTTAAAAAAAAATATAAAAAATCATCATTTCTTCATCTTGGCAAAATAATTTTAAATAAAAAACAAACAACATGAAGAAAAATCCAGCAATTAAAAGTGCTTTACTTGTAGTAAGTGTAGCCTTATTGAGCCTAGGCTCTTGTAAAAAAGAAACCATTTTATTAGACAATGAACTTGAATTTGCAAAACTTGAAGCCATAACTATTGCCAGTACATCGGCAATTTCTGGTTTTGGTAATACAACAGACAGTTTGTATGCAATGGAAGCTTGCAAAAAGGGAAATAAGAAAACAGCTATTGAATTATCTGCCCTTTCTGCCAGTATTACAACTTACCTTAGTGCCAACTATTCTGGCAATACTTTTCAAAAGGCATTTAAGATTGCAAATCAAACAACTTCTGCTGTTGAGAGTTTTGTAGTTGTTATTCAGTTTAATGCTAAGCCTGTGGCATTAAAGTTTGATGCAGCCGGTGCTTTTGTAAAGGTATTAGAGCAAAGAGAAGGCCGTAATATGAAAGGCCGTGATGGTTGGCATGCCGGTGGTTGTTTTGATCATAGAGATGGAAAGCAACGCGATACCATTGCAGTAAGTGCTATTCCTGCCTTGATTAAGACCTATATGTCTACTACCTATTCAGCTGATACCATAGTTCATGCTTTTGTTAACAAGGATCAAAGTATTGTAGTAATCAGTAAAAATGTAACTTATTTTGCGACTGCATTTAGCGCTATGAATATTTTTATTAAGCGAACTGATTTACCAGCATCACCTGCAAAAGGAAGAACGATTGAAGCATCTGCTTTACCTGCTGTTTCAACAACTTACTTGACTACTACCTATCCTAATTATGTTTTCAAGAAAGCTTTTGAATTAAAAACAAATAGCGCTATCAAGGGATATCTGGTATTAATTGATGCTAATCTGACTAAATATGCCATCCATTTTGATGCTAAGAGACAATTTGTAAAAGCGGTCACAATCAGATAAGTAGCTAATAGTTAATTTTCAAAGCAGCTTCTCCTTGGGGAGCTGCTTTTTTTATTTAGTAGTATTTTAGCTTTTGCAATTACCTCTAAAATCTGATTTAAGCTAAAGAATAGAGTTCCTCGCGTTGTTGTTTTACAGCATCACTAGTAATGTATTCATCGTATGTCATCAGTTTATCAATAATTCCATTTGGAGTTAACTCAATCATGCGGTTTGCAACAGTTTCAGTCAATTCATGATCTCTTGATGTGAGTAAAATTACCCCTTTAAAATCTTTCATTCCATTGTTCAAAGCGGTGATTGATTCCAAATCTAAATGGTTAGTGGGTTCATCAAACATCAAAAGATTGGCTTGCTGAAGCATCATTCGTGAAAACATACATCTCATTTTTTCGCCACCCGAAAGTACAGAAGATTGTTTCAATACCTCTTCGCCAGAAAATAACATCCGGCCTAAAAAACCTCTGATAAACTGCTCGTCCTTATCCGCTTCTGAATAATCACGCAACCAATCAATCAGGTTTGTATCTTTTGTTGTAAAATAGTTTGAATTGTCATTAGGGATATCTGCAATATTTATAGTTACACCCCATTTAAATGAACCTTTATAGTCAGAATCTCTGCCACTAAGAATATCATAAAATGCAGAAGTAGCTAAACTATTTTCAGATAGAATGGCTATTTTATCTCCTTTATTAACCATTAAATTAATGCCAGAAAATAATATTTCGCCATTTAATTCTTTCTTCAGATTTTCTATTTGAAGAATTTGGTCACCTGCTTCTCTACCCTGGTGATTAAATATGATTCCTGGATATTTACGATTGGATGGTTTAATCTCATCAATATTAATTTTATCTAATGCCTTTTTACGACTAGTTGCTTGTTTAGACTTAGATGCGTTAGCACTAAATCGACGAATAAATTCCTGTAGTTCCTTGACTCTTTCTTCTGTCTTTTTATTCTGATCAGAGCGTTGTTTCAGCGCAAGCTGACTTGATTCATACCAGAAGGTATAATTTCCGGTATAGATATTCATTTTGCTGAAATCAATATCCACTACATGGGTACAAACTGTATCTAAAAAGTGTCTGTCGTGCGAAACTACTAGAATGATTCCCTCATAGGATGCAAGGAAATCTTCGAGCCAGGCAATAGTTTGAATATCTAAATCATTGGTAGGCTCATCGAGCAGTAGAATATCTGGTTTGCCAAATAAAGCTTGAGCTAATAAAATCCTCACTTTTTGATTGCCATCCAGATCTTTAAGTAAACTATAATGAAATTCTTCTTTAATACCCAAATTACTAAGCATGGTTGCTGCGTTATTCTCAGCATTCCATCCATCCATTTCTGCAAAAATATTTTCCAATTCACCTGCACGTTCGCCATCTTTCTCCGAAAAATCGTCTTTAGCATAAAGCGCATCTTTTTCTTTCATGATGCTATACAATTCTTTATGTCCTATCATTACCGTTTCAATCACAGTAAATTCATCAAACGCGTAGTGATTTTGAGTTAAAACCGCCATTCTTTCACCTGGAGTAAATGAAACAGAGCCACTTGAGGGGTCAATTTCTTTAGATAGTATTTTAAGAAAGGTTGATTTGCCGGCTCCATTTGCTCCGATAATGCCATAGCAATTTCCAGGAGTGAATTTCAAGTTTACTTCTTCAAAAAGAGTTCGCTTGCCGTAACGTAAAGAAAGATTTGATACAGTAATCATGAATAGTTGATAAAGTGCAAAGCTACGGATTTTCAGTGGTATATGAAATTTAAACGGCCTTATTGTACTTTAATTTGCGTTTTTATGTTATTAATTACCCTTGTTTTAACTTTATTTATAGGTCTAGGTTAAGGATATTTTTGATTTGATTTTTTTCATCGTTCTGCTTCAAGAACGTTCACATTTCATTTATAATTGGGATTATCCTCTTAACAATTGGAGGAATAATCGTATTTTTATTCACAAAGTATCTCTAAAACTGTGCAATTATTTAAATAATATGCTTATTTGTACAAATGATCAGGATCAAAGAAGAATTGTTTAAACATTGCCTGCACTATGTAGAGGAATGTATAAAAACCGCTCAACTTGCTATTGAAGATACCCGATCTTCGGCAAATGATGATACCAAGAGCAGTGCAGGAGATAAGTTCGAAACCGGTAGGGAAATGATGCAGCAGGAAATTGACAGGAACAGGAAACAGTTAGAAGAAGCAAAAAAAATGAGGCTTGCTCTTGAACAGATCGAAAATCATCAGGTTTCAGAAATAGTTCATTCCGGAAGCTTGGTAATAACTAATTTTGGCAAGTTTTATATCAGTATAAGTCGGGGTCAGATACAGGTAGATGGAATAAATTATTTCGCGATTTCTGCTATTTCACCTATCGGATTGAAATTAATGAGACAGAAAATAGGATACGAGTTTGATTTTAATGGTAAGCCTTTTGTAATAGAATCTATTTTTTGATTCTTAAAAATAATTTCAATCTTTTACCTTCAGTTTTTTCTGAACAACATTTTTGTTCATCCAATTAACAATCTCTTTAGTTAATGCGATTCGTCTGTTTGAAAAGGCGTGGTCAGTATTCCAGATTTTATATTGAAAAGTTTTACTTTTATTATAATTGGTAAAGCTAGAATTATTCATATGCTCATCCACTACCATCACTGGTTTTGTTGAATTTTGAATCATTTTTTCAATATTATATTGATCGATATCATTTAATATATCATTCAGGAATTGATTTGGATCACAATTATGCATGCCAAGAGTCAACAGGTATTCCTTAAGGCCAATTAAATTTCCTGCTGCATTTTTGCCCTGCAAAAGTGTGTAGGGATTAAAAACTGAAATGGCAAAAACTCCTTTTATTCTAGGATCTTTTAATCCTGCAATTAAGGCAATGCCTGCTCCCATGCTATGGCCAACATATGCAATTTTTCCAGTATCTACCTTTAGCGTTAGCCTGTTTAAGCTGTCAGTCAGGTAGTTGACCACAGCACTTGCATCTTGGATCATGTTTTTGAATTTAAACTCGCCTTTGCTGCCCCAGGTACCGCGGTAATTGAAATAAATCACATTAAAACCTGCTCGTCGCATATTTTGTGCGATGTCTAGATTTCGTTCATTGCCGGGTAAACTGTGTAAAAGCACGATGGTAGGGTGTGGCCCTTGCCCATTTGCTGTATAGGCAAAGCCATATATAGTTGAACCAGACGATTTAATTTGTAGCTCTACTTGTCTTGCAGGATACAATTCGTCAGGTTTGAAATCAGTGTATAAGTAATCAATATTGCTTGTTTCAGACTTAGAGGGATCTGATTTACATGAAGTAAGGAATGAATAGGTTAGGAGAAGAAAAAAAAGGGAATGAATAACTTTCATAGTAGGTGCAGGAAAATTAAGGATATAAAAAAGGGCCTAAGTTTAACACTTAGGCCCTTCAATATAGTTATATTTTTTATTGAACTTTAAAATCAATTTGAGTTTCTGCCCACATCAGCGAAACTTTTCCATTCTTGGCAATTTCAAATGTCATCATCTCAGTAAATTGCTTCGATTTACCAGGTTTCACACCTATGCGTAAAGCATCTTCACTTTCTTTATAAACAGTTCCCCATTGCTTCCAGGTTTTGTTAAATATAATAGTCCATTCTTTTTCGTTTGGAATAGAATATAGGCTATATTTTCCGGCTACAAGTTTTTGACCATCGATACTTACATCTGTACTTGTTTCAAACACGCTTGCTTCATTGGCGCCTGTTCTCCAAACTTTTCCAGCTGGGGCAAGTTCATTCATAGATCTGCCTTTTATGGAAGGTCGACTATAGTCAATTGAAATTTGGGCACCAGATCCTAAAGTTTGGGATACTATTGCCGGTGGGCTTGCTCTTTTGCTTTTATCTTGCTGAGCAGATGCATTAAACGTAGTGAATAAGCCAACGATAAGGGTTAGTAATACTATTTTTTTCATCTTATTTTTTTAACTAATACAATGGTTTAACTCAGGATAATTTATTTAAAGCCAAGATTTAAAAACTTTTTACAATACTATTATGAAGTGTTTTGGTATTCCAATAGCCACTTGCAATGATTCTTCGGATAGTAAATAGTGGATCGTTTTCATCTCTCTTTTCTGCAAGAATAAATGCTGAGGTAAATCCCCGTTTCTTTAATTCAGGAATTGCCTCTTTGTTCCACAAACCAAATGGGTATGCAAAATACTTAACATCCTTACCCGTAATTTCTTTTAGCGTTTTGGTTGGTTTTTCAATCTGTGTAAGCCAATCATCACCCTGGTATTTTTTAACATTTTGATGGTCATAGGTATGCGAACCAATAACATGTCCTGCTTCAGATAATTCTTTAACCTGTGCTTTGCTCATGTAATTTGGCTTCCCTAATGAAACGGTCATTATATAAAAGACAGCCTTAAAACCATATTTTTTTAGTTCAGGGATAGCTGCAGTATATTGGTCAAGTTTGGTATCATCAAAAGTAAGCATGATCGGCTTTTTAGGCAATTTAGTTCCATAGGCTAGGTAGCTGTATAATTGGTCAGGTAAAATGGTCTGATAACCACTATCTGCAAGCATTTTCATTTGAGATTTAAATTCGGCAATTGGTACGATATAATCTTTACCCATTTTTCCATCAGATGCTGTCCAGTTTCTTACCTGGTGGTAACATAGGATCGGTACTTGAGGGCGAGCCAGAATTTCGGCAGCGCTGGCTATTTTTCCTGAAGTGTTAGTATGCGTTTGATCATTATTACTTTCAGTAATACCCGTGTTTAATTGTTCTATAGAAGTGCTATCTGCAGTTTCAGATGCTTGGGTTGACGAATTTTGCTGACAAGAACTCAGGTAAATTGTTGTGATTATTAAAAGGGGTAGTATAATTTTTGTTTTCATGGTTGTTAGAAAATTCGATTTTGTAGAATATGTTTTACTAAAATAAGGAAAATTGACTCATCCCAAACCTTAGATTGAATTAATTTATTATTGATTGGCACGAATAAATCGATTGCTAATAATTGCATTAACTTTGCGATTTAAATGGCTAAATGATAGAGAAGGTATTAAAGAATTTAAAGATTGCATCACTCAATGAGATGCAGCGTGTTGCGATCGATTCTGCTAGCAATACCGATACTGTAATTTTGTCGCCTACTGGCTCTGGCAAAACAATTGCTTTTTTAATACCGGTATTGAGTCGGTTAGATCATGCTAAAACAGGCATTCAGGCCATGATTTTAGTTCCTTCAAGAGAATTAGCTCTGCAAATTGAACAGGTTTTTAAAGCCATGGGTACTGGATTCAAAGTCAATTGTTTTTATGGAGGACATCCGGTAAAAACAGAAAGAAATAATTTAATTGAGGCGCCAGCTGTTTTAATTGGTACACCCGGCCGAATTGCCTACCATATTCGACACGAGAACTTTAATCCGAATGATATTCATAGCATCGTTCTCGATGAGTTTGATAAGGCCCTAGAATTTGGTTTTGAAGAAGATATGGCCTTCATTATTAGTCGTTTGAAAAATATAGGACGTAGAATTCTTACCTCTGCAACAAAAATGTCAGAGATACCCTCTTTTACCGGTTTAGGTAAGTCGGCTGAAGTAAATTTTCTTAGCGATTCCAATAGCTTGCCTGATTTGGTCATCAAATCTGTGGTTTCTGATGCAGCCGATAAATTGGAAGCTTTATTTTCATTGATCTGTAAAATTGGAAATCGATCTACGCTGGTTTTCTGTAACCATCGTGAAGCGGTTGACCGGATAAGTGCTTTATTATGGAATATGGGCCTTGATCATGGGGTTTTTCATGGTGGTATGGAACAAGAAGACCGTGAAAAGGCTTTATTAAAATTTAGAAATGGAAGTTATCGGTTTTTGATTACTACAGATCTTGCGTCGCGTGGTTTGGATATTCCAGAAATTGAATTTGTTGTTCACTATCAGCTGCCGCATAACGAAGAAGCTTTTTTGCATAGAAATGGGCGTACCGCTAGAATGCATTCGAGCGGAACAGCCTATGTTATTCTTACTGAAGATGAAAAACCTTCATTTTTAAAAGATAAAACGGTGATTGAAGTTTTACCCGAAAAGGATATTGTGCCTCAGAATACCACTTGGGCAACACTTTATTTAGGAGCCGGTCGAAAAGATAAGATCAATAAAATTGATATAGTTGGCCTGTTAATGAAAAAAGGAAAACTAGAAAAGGATGAATTAGGTTTGATCGAAGTTCAGGATTATGCTTCTTATGCTGGCGTGAGCCGTAATAAGATCACCAACATTGTAAAACTTCTAAAAAACGAAAAAATAAAGAATAAGAAAATCAAAATAGAAATCTCTCGATAAAATTATGAGCAATAACGACATCATGAAAAAGCTTCGTGTAGCCCTTAAGCTAAACGATCAGGAAATTGTAGAAATTCTAAATCTAGTAGATTTTTCAATAACTAAAGCTGAGTTGGGGGCTATTTTCCGCAATAAAGAACATGAAAACTTTAAGCCTTGTGGTGATCAGATTCTAAGAAACTTTTTAAATGGCCTGATCATTTATAAACGCGGCCCTAAACCCGAATAGTCTTTTTTTATGCTATTTTCCTAACATTGGGAAAAGCTTTTTTATAGCTGCTTCGGTAGGTCGGCTGCCATATTCGCATATTTCAAACGCTTCTGTGTATTTAGCTTGTTCTGCTTTTTCTGCGCCATACCATTTTTGAAGGCTAGCTTTAACTTCAGCCGAGATTGATCCTGTTCTTTGCTTCTTCAACCATTCAATTCTTTCTGCAGCTCCACTGGGTACCTTTTCCGGATTGCCGCCAATCCAAGGTAGCCACTCATAAAACTGTGATTTATGGGCATCAAGACCATATATTTTTTTATCAATGACTGAAGTAATGTCTATTGCAATGTCGGGCTGAAACGGATTAGGTTTTTTGAAATTATCCTGAAAATAAAGAAATACAGGGTTTTTACGCAATGGGGGAGTATCAGATGCAACATTGGGAACCCCAACCATAAATGCAGCATCCTGAACTAAAACACCTGTATATCGATGGTCAGGATGGTAGTCATTGGGTCTTGGGGCTATCACTATATCTGCATTCCATTCTCTTATTCTCCGTATAATTTCAAATCGGATGGCCAGAGTTGGTACTAGTTCTCCATCATGATTGTCGAGCACTTCATAGCTTACTCCTAATCGTTTTGCAACTTCTTTGGTTTCTTCAAGTCTTCTTTTGGCCAGCATCCCGCCACCTTCATTCATATGTCCAGCATCGCCATTAGTTACCGAGAGGAATTTAACGTGGTGTCCCATGGCAATAAAAAGAGCTGCAGTACCCCCGCTTTTAATGTCACAGTCATCCGGATGTGCACCAATCATAATGATTTGAAGAGGTTTTTCTTGTGCATTTAATAGGCTTAGACAACAGGTAAATAAGATGATAAATAATGCTTGAGCTTTCATTTGGTTTGTGTTTAGATTCCCTTATTGAAGATAAGTATTAATTCTATAGTTGACTATTTTTTAAGAATAAGCCTTTGATTTTTGTTCTATAATCATCCATTTAATTTCAATTCTTCATTGAGATTTTTGCATTGAAAAAGGTTTTATTACCTTCCAAACAAATTAAAATCTAAATCCTGATTTTATGGGCTTTTTCACACCAAAGTATTTTAAAGGAACATCACTGCAGATAGGCTTATATGCTGCTGTGACCGTATTTCTTACCTATACTATGGTTTTTGGATTCAGAAAATCATTTACAGTTGCAACTTTTGATGGCCTTACCGTAGCTGGATATAGCTATAAAACAATTCTGGTAATTTGTCAGATGTTAGGATATATGCTTGCCAAATTTTATGGTATTAAATATATATCTGAGCTAAAGCGCCATGGAAGAGGGCAAATTATCATGCTTCTGACTGTTATTGCCTGGTTAAGTTGGTTATTTTTTGCACTTGTACCAGCACCCTATAATATCATTTTTCTATTTATCAATGGTTTTCCTTTAGGGATGCTTTGGGGTGTGGTGTTTTCTTATGTAGAAGGCAGGCGCAGCACTGATTTTATTGGAGCCACACTTGCCGTGAGTTTTATATTTGCTTCAGGATTTGTAAAAACCGTAGGTGCCTGGCTGATGCTGAATTTTGGCATTACAGAATTTTGGGTTCCGTTTTATACAGGATTGGTTTTTGCCGCTCCGCTCTTACTCTTTGTTTATTTAATAGAAAAAATTCCATCTCCTGATGATAAGGATATTGCATACCGTATGGCTCGGGTTCCAATGCTTGCGCAAGACCGGAAAAATTTTATTCGCATTTTTCTTCCTGGTTTAATTGCTTGTATCCTGATTTATGCTTTTGCAACCATTTTTAGAGATATGCGGGATAATTTCAGTGCTGAAATGTGGAAGGAAATGGGATTTTTTGATAAACCTGAACTTTTTGCAACAACAGAGACCCCAATAACGATTATCATCCTCTTGCTTATTGGAAGTATGGTTCTGATAAAGGATAGTTTTAAAGCCTTGATGCTTTCACATTTTTTTATCGGATTGGGATTTAGTATTGCAGGACTTTCTTCCTATCTTTTTATCAATCAAAATATGCCTCCTATTTGGTGGATGACCCTAGTAGGTTTAGGCTTATATATGGTGTATATACCCTTTAATTCAGTGTTTTTTGACCGTTTAATTGCAGCATTCAAGCATACAGGCAATGTTGGATTTTTAATTTATCTGGCCGACTCTTTTGGTTATGTAGGGAGTGTTGCTGTGATGCTGAGTAAAGAAATTTTTAAAATTCAGTTGAATTGGGTAACCTTTTTCTCAACTAGCGTAATTTGGCTTTCGATTGCAGGGCTAGCATTAACAATTTTTTCTTCAGTTTACTTTTACACTAAGTATAGAACTTTAGTGCTAAAATAATCTGAATTTTGTTTTTTTACATTTATGAATTGCTTTTAATAGAAATGGAAATAGAAATTAATGAAACGGTTTTAAGTGAATATGGATTTAATCCAGCTGAGCTTGTATTGAAATCATTTGGAACTGGCCATATCAATTCAACCTTTTTGCTTACTCAAAATAATACTGGTGAGCAGTTTATTTTACAAAGTATAAATATCAATGTTTTTAAAAAGCCTGATATCATTGCTCAAAATGTGAAGCTGGTAGCAGATTTTTTGGCAGAGCATTATCCCGAATATTTATTCGTAAAAGCTATTCCAACTGTAAAAGGTGATGAAATGGCAATTGTGGAAGGGGTTTACTGGCGTTTAACAAATTTTATAAGTAATTCGATATCCTTTGATACCTTAAGTGATCCGATGCAGGCATATGAGGCTGCCTTGCAATTTGGAAGGCTTAATAAGCTTCTTTCTGCTTTTGATGCACCACAATTAAATGAAACTATTCCTGGTTTCCATGATCTGGGCTTACGTTATAAGCAGTTTACCGATGCATTAAAATTAGCCTCAGAAGAAATAAAACAAAAGGCAGCGAATCAAATCAATACAGCCTTGCATTACCGCTTTATTCTTGACTATTTCAATTCATTTAAGAATTCGACCCAGTTTCCGGATAGGGCAATGCACCATGATACCAAGATCAGCAATATGCTATTTGATAAAGATAGCATGAAGGGAATCTGCGTAATTGATCTCGACACCTTAATGGCTGGTAAATTTATTTCTGATCTGGGTGATATGATGCGAACCTACCTTTGCGCTTATTCTGAAAATGAACCGGATATTAGCAAGATCAGTATACGCATAGAATACTTCGAGGCAATTGTAAATGGGTATTTGCATGAAATGGGCGCGATCTTAAGTCCGGTTGAAAAAGAACTGATACTCTTTTCGGGCAAATACCTGATTTATATGCAGGCAATCAGATTTTTAACCGATTATCTTAATGGCAATATTTATTATCCAATTGCTTATGCAGAACAAAACCTTGACCGTACTAAAAATCAATTCAAGTTGTTGAATGAGTTATATGAAAACGAGAAAATATTAGTTGATATCGTAAACAAATGTTTAAAAGAACACAAATATCAGAGCTAAAGTGCTGACTCTTTGGTATCTTGAAAAACAAGCGTTCTTCCATTTATGGTTCAATTAAATTTTTATTTCAATTATTTTTGAAATTTATATGTTTATTTATTCCAATTTATTTCACTAAATTGCAGTAACAGTAAACTAATTAACAACTAAACTATTAATTAATGGAAACCGGTACAGTAAAATTCTTCAACGAGTCCAAAGGATTCGGATTTATTACCCAAGAGGATGGCAAAGAAATTTTCGTTCACGTAAGTGGACTAAAGCAGGATATAAGACAAAATGATAAAGTTGAGTTTGAAGTTGAAGAAGGCAAAAAAGGCCTTAGTGCAGTAAATGTAAGACTTGCTTAATTTATTCAGTGTACTAACATTACATCCTAAAACAAAGAAGCCCTGCTGATACTATCAGCAGGGCTTCTTTGTTAGTTGCCTTTTATTGAGTTCATTCAGCGTTCATCCTTCTATTTTCCCATTATTTAAAATTCAAACTGATTATCGATACATCGGGTTAGTTAAAATCCCTAAAAATTGCTCAGCAAGATAAGCGGGAGTTTTTTTAATATAGTATTATTGAAAGATAAGAGCAGAATTATTTCTATGTTGAAAGTATAGTTTTCAAAGCCTGGGCTTCATGATCAACAAGTTTTTGAAGAGGACCTGAAACGATCATTTTCATCATCATATTCAGATCAGCTGAAATGGTATGAGTTGCTTGTGTATTGCCTTCTCCATCAACAGTTAAGTTCCATTTTAGTTCAAGTTCAAATGGTGCTTCTTCAATAGGTTTTACACTAATTTCTTTGTCTTTGGTGATGGATGAAACCTTTAAAGCTAATTTTGCCATATTCTGAATAGTAAATCTAGCTTCATCTTTTGTAGATGACCAATTGTAAATAGTGTCAGGCATCAGCTGTTGATGGTTATTCAAGTCAGACAAAAACTCAAAAACCTCATTTATAGGTTTGTTAATTGATACCGTACTTTCTATAAT
>CAMDQV010000026.1 GCA_945906015.1 Pedobacter schmidteae
CAGAATAAAAGCCAAGGCCGAACTTTCCTATGATCTCATTTGCGTCTTTTGCATCCTTAAACTTCTCCACGAATTCAGTGGCACCAGAAAAGGCGATTTGGTTAATGTATTTTTTAATTTCTTCAGCAGTCATTCCTAAACCATTGTCAGAAATGGTGATCGTTTTTTTCTTTTCGTCAAACGAAATGGAAACTTTTAACTCGCCGAGGTCTCCTTTGTATTCGCCAAGTGAGGAGAGGCGTTTGATTTTTTGAGTAGCATCCACTGCATTTGCAACCAGCTCTCTCAGGAAGATCTCGTTATCAGAGTATAAAAATTTCTTAATGATTGGAAAAATGTTCTCGGTGTGAATCGAAATGGTTCCTTTTTCTTGCATCTTATTAATTTATTTAATTATCTGAGCTATCATCTCAATACTTATTCCAAAAGAAAATTATGTCAATTTGACACCCTAAATGCATCAAATGACTGAATTCATGGGGGTTAAATCAAGTTTAACTGTCGGTAAATAATACACTTAGGCTTATTTTTTACGTTTATGGCAGAATCGTTGTATATTTCATTCATCCTTATTGGCAAGCATTTAAAAATCTATTGCCATGATGATATAGGTCGAAATACTAAAACTATCAAATTGCATTCCTTTAATCGATAGTATTATTTGAGGCTTTATCCTTATGCCTATTAAACTCGGATGTGCTATGGAATTCAACTTCGGGAAAATCACGTTTTGCGAGGTTTAATGTCCAATCATTGTCGGCAAGAAATACAGGATTACCATCTTTATCTGTTGCAATATGATGATGCCTGCGTTGAATTATTTCATTAATATTTTTCTTGTCCTTTGAGGTTAACCAACTTGATTTCCTAAATGTGAGTGGCCTGAAAGCACATTTTGCTCCATATTCATGTTGAAGTCGGAATACGATCACCTCATACTGAAGTTCACCAACGGTACCAATTATCTTACGGTTACCCGGCTGTTGTACAAAAAGTTGTGCTACACCTTCTTCTGTAAGCTGCTGAAGACCTTTTTCCAGTTGTTTTGATTTTAGAGGATCCCTGTTTTCAACTTCCTTGAATATCTCAGGAGAAAAACTTGGAATTCCTTTAAATTGTAATTCTTCTCCTTCAGTCAAGGTATCACCAATCTTGAAGTTTCCACCATCATATAATCCCACAACATCACCTGGCCAGGCTTCTTCAACCAGACTTTTTTCATTGGCCATGAAGTCAACAGGGTTAGAAAATTTCAGTTTTTTATTGAGACGTGCGTGATGGTAAAATTTATTTCTTTCAAATTTTCCTGAACATATTCTAAGAAATGCAATTCTATCGCGGTGGTTTGGATCCAGATTGGCATGTATTTTAAATACAAAACCTGTGAAATTTTTCTCATTTGCCAAAACCATGCGCTCATTAGCTTCCCTACTTTTTGGACTAGGAGCAATAGAAACAAACGTATCAAGTAATTCTCTTATACCAAAGTTGTTGATGGCACTTCCAAAAAATACAGGGGCAAGAAGGCCTTCAAGGTAAAGTTCATTGTCAAGCTTTCCATATACACCATCAACTAATTCAAGGTCATCCTGAAGGGTTTTTAGCTCTTTAGCTTGCAGAAACTTTGTTAAAAGCGGATCATCAAGGTCATTAACCTGAATAACAGGCTCAGTAATCTTTGATTTATCTGGTTTAAACAGGTTCAATTGTTTATCGAATAAATTATAGACACCTTTAAAGTTATGGCCCTGCCCAATTGGCCATGATAGCGGACAAACGCTAATATTTAAATTATTTTCAAGCTCATCAAGCAGATCAAACGTGTCTTTACCTTCACGATCAAGCTTATTGACAAAAATAATTACAGGTGTATTCCTCATCCGACATACATCCATCAGTTTTTGTGTCTGCTCCTCCACGCCTTTTACGCTATCAACTACCAGAATAACACTGTCAACAGCAGACAATGTTCTGTACGTATCTTCGGCAAAGTCTTTGTGTCCGGGAGTATCCAGTATATTAATTCTTTTTCCATTATACTCAAAACCCATTACTGAGGTAGCAACAGAAATTCCTCTCTGTTTCTCAATTTCCATAAAATCTGAAGTGCTGCTTTGATTTGCCTTATTTCTTTTGACAGTACCAGCGGTATTAATTGCAACTCCAAATAACAGAAATTTTTCCGTTAGTGTGGTCTTTCCCGCATCTGGGTGACTTATAATTGCAAATGTCTTTCTTTTTTCAATTTCAGGATGGAGCATCATAGTATCGGAACGTCGGATCGTTTTTGAATTAACAGGAAAGTTTTAGGTAATTCTGATATATCTCAGTATCCTTAATATAGTGCAAAGGTAATAAAATTGATTTAAACGCTGAAAAGCTCTATAAGGCAGTACGAAAATGTTTTTTTATATTACTTCAGTACAATCTCAGTGGCGCCGTAACCAAATTTTTCTTTACGTGCATCCATAAATGTTTTTACCTGAGTGTGTTTAGAAATGATCTTATGTAGTTCATTTTTAAGTATTCCATTACCGGTACCATGGATAAAAATTATTGACTGAAGTTTATGAACTATCGCTGCATCAAGGTTCTTTTTGAAATGGTTTAATTGAATATCCAGGATTTCAGAATTTTTTAAAAATTGATGGTCATCATGTATTTTCTCTATGTGCAGATCTACCTCTTTTCCCGGATTGGGAATTTCAACTTTTTCTTCAGATGGTCTAAAAAAGCTCTCTTTTAATTTTTGTGGATCAATAAGCGGAGCTTCTGAATCAATTTGTATAAGCCAGGCTTCCTTACCTAGTATTGTATGATGCTTTTTTGTTCCTGAAAAATCTTTTGCTTTGAATTTATCTGAGAATAGGATAGGTTTTTTAATTTCATGTTTGCCGGAGGCGTGCAATAAAATCTGAAGATGAAATTCTGGCCAAAGGTCGAGTTCATTCAGTGACGCTGAATATAGTTGTACCATAGCTCCCGGATTGAGTTGCCCAGCGCATTCACCATTAAATTCTTGATTTTTTTCTGTATTTAAAGTGAATAATAGTTGGAATGAGCTTGCATTGATAAGGTTGAAATGTACAACTGAACCAACTCGCTTGTCATCAGTAATTCCAATAAATATACCAGTTGAGATGAATTGATCCGGGTGTTTAAAAGTTGATTCTTCGTTTGCCTGAATAGCTGTAAAATCACTTTTTCCATGTACTCGCGTAACCTGACTTGCCAGTACTGGAATTTCAAATCCGTCATCATCTGTAACAGCAATAGTGTTTTCATCAATAATCCGTGTAATAAAACCTTCTCTTCGTTCATTCACAAAACGAACAAATTCACCTAATTTATAGTTCATAATTAATGGATTGTACAGCCAGAACACAAATCTATCAAAATTACATGCCTTATGTATTTATAAATCTTTATTTAGCGACAAAAACCAGGAGAGGTTCCTACATTTGCATAGGATTTAAATTAATACTTTATGAGTAATGATCCTCTACATGGCAAAACCTTAGAAATGATACTTGTTTATCTGGTTGAATTTTATGGATGGGATAAATTAGGCACACTGATCAGGATAAATTGTTTTACCGATAACCCAAGTATCAGTTCTAGCTTAAAGTTTTTAAGGAAAACTGATTGGGCTAGGAAAAAAGTGGAGGATTTGTATTTGAAAACTAATACTTAATATTCATCTTTTTGGTCAATTCATTACCTGAAATTGATGATATTTGAGAATCTAAAATAGTTATTATGAATAAAATTAAACTATTTGCATCAACTTTTTTATTGATAGCTACCTATGTTTCTTGCAATCAAACTCAGGAAGCCACAGAAGCTATAGCAACTGATTCAGTTACTGTACCAGTACCTGTGGCTATCGAACTGAAAGATGCAAACTCTGATCTTGCCTATCAACAATACTTACATCTGAAAGATGTACTTGTTTTATCTGATTCAACTCAGGCTCAAGGTGCTGCAAAAGATCTTGCTGGTACTCTTGTTAAAATTCCGGGTTCTAAAAATAGTACTAAAATGGCCTATGATATGGCCTCAGAGGGTTCTTTATCTAAACAAAGAATTATATTTACTATACTTAGTAAAGAATTGATTACTATGTTTAAAAAAGTAGATATTTCTTCAGGAAGCATGTTTGTTCAATATTGTCCGATGGCCAATGATGGAGGTGGGGGCTACTGGTTGGCATCAGAGACTGAAATAAGGAATCCTTATTATGGTGATGAAATGCTTAACTGTGGAGAAGTAAAAGAGACTATCGCGAAAAAATAAATTGCGTTTCATCAAACCATTATTCAATAAATAGATAAAATTCCGGATTGAAATTGCTGATACAATTAATCTTATTTTGAAAAAATGATGTTATTTTTATTTTTTAACAAAAATATTGCAATTCCTTGTTATAAAATTAGCTCTTAAGTGAGCTTATTTATTAGTTTTGTTTATTACTATCTCAAATTAATATGTCAGAATCAGCATCCTTAATAATAGGAGGAAAAACTTACGAACTACCAATAATTACAGGTACTGAAGGCGAAAAAGCTATTGATATTTCAAAATTACGTGATGCTAGTGGTTTTATTACCCTCGATTCTGGTTATAAAAATACAGGAGCAACAAAAAGTGCAATCACTTATTTAGATGGTGAAGAGGGAATATTAAAATATAGAGGTTACGGTATCGATGAATTGGCTGAGAAATCAACTTTTCTTGAAGTAGCTTATCTTTTGATTTATGGAAATCTTCCTGATCAAACTCAGTTAATTGCTTTTCAGTCTGATATTTCTAGACACACGCTGGTTCATGAAGACATGAAGAAGTTTTTTGACGGATTTCCGTCAAAATCACATCCAATGGGCCAGTTATCTTCCCTGATTTGCTCATTATCATCATTCTACCCTGAGTCTTTAAATTCTAAGCAAACTGCAGAAGAACAAAATTTAACAATTATAAAACTACTTGCCAAAATGACTACTGTTGTTTCTTGGATATACAAGAAATCTTTAGGTCATCCAATAATTTATCCTCAAAACAATCTTGATTACGTTAGTAATTTCTTAAATATGACTTTTGGTCAGCGTACTGAAGTTATAATGATTGACCCTGTTATTGTTAAAGCAATAAATGTATTATTTATACTTCATGCTGATCATGAACAGAATTGCTCAACCTCAACGGTTCGTATTGTAGGATCATCTGATTGTAATTTATACGCGTCTATTTCAGCAGGTATTTCAGCATTATGGGGCCCACTACACGGTGGCGCAAATCAGGCAGTTATTGAGATGCTTGAGCAAATCAAAAATGATGGAGGAGATACCGATAAATGGATTAATAAAGCCAAAGATAAAAATGATGGTTTCCGATTGATGGGATTTGGTCATCGTGTTTATAAGAATTTTGATCCACGAGCAAAGATCATCAAAAAGGCTTGTGATGATATTCTTGAGAAATTAGGTATTAATGATCCTGTACTAGATATCGCTAAGAAATTGGAAAGTGCTGCTCTTAACGATCCATATTTTGTGGAACGCAAGCTTTATCCAAATGTTGATTTCTACTCAGGTATCATTTATCGTGCTTTGGGTTTTCCAACGGATATGTTTACCGTTCTATTTGCCCTTGGTCGTTTACCTGGATGGATTGCACAATGGAAAGAAATGCGCGAAAACAAAGAACCAATTGGAAGACCAAGACAGATATATACAGGCGAAACGGTTCGAACTTATGTAGATATAAAGAATCGTTAATTCGCTGCTAAAATTATAGAAGAACTCCTTGGATTATATCCAAAGAAGTTTTTTTTACAAACGGATTGTTCAGATTTATTAAATGTGTACTCGACATATTATTTGAAACCACTTAGAAACATAGTATTATATACCCGCCAAACTTTATTTTAGACACGGATAGCATTAAAGCTTTGCATCAATCTATGTGATTTACAGTCTATTGTTTCCTTTAAAACATACTATAAGTCAATCTATGTGGTTAGATATAAATCTTTGTATAAGTTTATAAAGAACTCAGGTTAATTTAATCCTACATCAAAATACCTGCTATCGTTGCAGATAGGTAGGAGGCAAGTGTACCACAGATTAATGCTCTCATTCCAAGTTTGGCAAGATCAGTTCTTCTTTCTGGTGATAATTCACCTATTCCACCAACTTGTATTGCTATAGAACTAAAATTTGCGAATCCGCATAATGCGAAACTGGTTATCAAAACTGTTTTTGGATCCAATGTTTCTTTGATTTTTGCCAAGTCAAGATAGGCTACAAACTCATTGATTACCATTTTTGTTCCCATCAAAGATCCTGCTACCTGAATGTCTTTTCCCGGAACACCCATGGCATAGGCAAATACTGAAAAAACAGTTCCAAGTATCTGATTTAAACTAAGCGTTTGAAGGTTAATTCCAATAAATGAAAGTGACATTCCAAGGCTGCTTAATCCAAATCCAATTTTGCCCAATACAAAATCTACCAAGGCAATTATAGCAATAAAGCCAATCAGCATTGCTACTACATTTAACCCAACCTTTAATCCATCACTTGCACCATGCGAAATAGCATCAACCAGATTAGCATTGGTTTTTTTAATTTCTAATGAAACCGTTCCTTTGGTTTCTGATATTTCAGTCTCGGGCCAAACTATTTTAGAAATTACCAGTGCAGCTGGAGCAGCCATCAAACTGGCAGCAATCAGATATTCTGCCTGAACACCCATTGCAATATATACTGCCATTACACCCCCTGCAATACAGGCCATACTGCCGGTCATAGAAGCTAATAGTTCAGACATGGTCATTCCTTTTAAATATGGCTTTATCATTATCTGAGCTTCTACCTGCCCAACAAAGGCACTGGCAACGTTTGATAAAGCTTCAGAACCTGAAACACCCATTAATTTGTAAACAATCATCGCGATAAATTTTACAAGGCGCTGCATGATTCCCAGGTAATAGGCAACACTCACCAATACCGCAACAAAAATTATTGTTGGAATAATATTAAAGAAAAAAATAAATTCGTTCCCGCTACCGAACGCTTTACCCATATTCACCGAATTTACTAATGGGCCAAAAACAAATTCAGCACCTTTCTGAGAAAAGTTCAAGATTTTAGTAACTGCATCTCCTATCCATGAAAAAATTGTTTTCCCCAATGGCACTTTTAGAATAAAGACAGCAAGAGATAATTGAATTGCAATTCCTGATAATACCAGCCTATAGTTTATCGCTTTTCTATTATTAGACATTAAAAAGGCGATACCAAAAATTAATACTATGCCAATAAGGCCGGTGAATCTCTCCATACAGAAATTAATATTGAATTAATCGTGAAATTTAGGAATAAGAATTAGAAATAAAACTTTTAGAAGGAAATTCATGAAGATTTTCGCCTTGAAAGTTCATCGCGAATGTTTGCAGCTTTCTCATAAGCTTCGTCTGCAAGTGCATCTTTTAATTTTGTTTTTAGTTCCTCTTCAGAAAGAGAACTATAATTTAATGTAGAACTAGCTACTTTTTCTTCTGTTTGTGGCTCAATATTTTCAAGGAAAACAAATTCATTACCTTCTATGACAATTCCAGCGGATGCTAAAATAAATTCATAGCTATAAATTGGGCATTCAAACCGTACTGCTAAAGCAATTGCATCCGAAGTTCTTGCATCTATTTCACTGGTTTTTTTACCATCCGAACAAATTAATTTGGCGTAAAATATACCTTCTACTAGGTTGTAAATGATTATTTCTTGAATATTTATATGGTAATTTCCTGCTAATGATTTGAATAAATCATGAGTAAGCGGCCTGCTAGGAGTCATTTTTTCAATTTCAATAGCAATTGCCTGTGCTTCAAAACTTCCTATTATAATTGGCAATCTTCTGCGCCCATTTAGCTCACCCAGAACTAGTGCATACGCACCTGATTGAGTTTGACTATAGGATAAGCCTACAATATCTAGTTTAATCTTTTTCATAAAATAAGCTTAAAGGGTTATGAAATCAAATCAATACATTCATAAAAATCAAGAATGAGCTTTATATGCCTTAATAGCGTCGATCAGCTTAGGTATAACTTCAAAAGCATCACCTACAATTCCATAATCAGCTACTTTAAAAAATGGAGCTTCTGGATCTTTATTGATAACAACAATTGTTTTTGAAGAACTTACTCCTGCAAGATGCTGAATTGCACCTGAAATGCCAATAGCAATATAAAGGTTAGGACTTACAGCAATACCGGTCTGTCCAACATGTTCTTCATGTGGTCGCCATCCTGCATCAGAAACTGGTTTAGAACAAGCAGTGGCTGCTCCGAGTACGCTAGCTAGTTCCTCGATCATAGCCCAGTTTTCAGGCCCTTTCATACCCCGTCCAGCAGAAACAACCAGTTCTGCATCTGGCAAAGCTATTTTGTCACTTGCCCTGACTATCTCAGAAACCATCGTTCTAAAATCTGATTCTTTGAAATCAGGTTGAAAATCTTCAACTTTAGCTAATGATCCACTTTCTTTAAGCTGATAAGAGTTTGGATTTAAAGCAATCACTCTTATTTCTGAATTCAATTCAACTGTAGCAAATGCTTTTCCGGAAAATGCAGTTCTTTTAACTGTAAACATATTATTGTCTGTTTTTGGAAGTTCAACTGCAGCGTCTATAAGGCCTGCTTTCAGTTTTACTGCAATACGTGGAGAAAGTCCTTTGCCTGTAAAAGAGTTGGCTAATACAATAACGGTTGATTCTTCTTTTTTCGATACATCTGCAATGATAGACGCATATGCCTGGTTTACAAAGTTTTTTAGTTTTTCTGTGCTTATATTTAAAACTTTTATTGCGCCATATTTACCAAGATTACTTAAGTCATCCTGATTTACATTGCCAATAGAAATAGCAATTAATTTTGTTTTTAAAAGTTCAGAAATAGCTGCTGCATATGAAACTACCTCAAAAGTAGATTTCTTAAATTTGCCATCTTCATTTTCAACATATACTAAAACTGACATATTTATGAGTTAAACCCTAATTAGGGATATGAATTTTTGATCTGTATTTTAAATTACTTTTGCATCTGTGTGCAAGAGCCTAACGAGTTTTTCGGTATCATCCTCAGAAAGCAGTGTTACTGAACCTCTTGGAGCCGGTACGCTATACGATTTGAAAGTAATTAATTGAGCAATCTGAATTGCTTCTATAACTTCCAGTGGTTTAGTCCTTGCAGACATTATTCCACGCATATTTGGTATTTTAGGTTCAGCTACACCTTCAGCGCAACTCGCTACAAAAGGAAAACTTACAGTTAAATGTTCTTTACCACCTTCTATTTCACGAATAATAAATGCCCGATCAGCTTCAACCTCAAGTTTTTTGATGATTGAAATTGAAGGGATATCTAAAAATTCACCCAGCATGCCAGTAATTTGCGAGCCATTATAATCACTTGATTCACGACCTGTAAGAATGATATCAAAGCCATTATCTTTTGCATAATGAGCTATCTGAGCAGATACAAAATAAGAATCTCTGGCTATAGCGTTGATTCGAACAGCATCATCTGCACCTAGTGCAAGTGCTTTTCGAATCGTTGGCTCAGAACTAATTTCTCCAACATGAATAACAGTTACTGTGCCCTTACCTCCTTCAGTTAATTCAATAGCTCTTGCTAAAGCAATTTCATCATAGGGGTTTAATATAAATTGAACACCTGCTGTATTGAATTGTGTATTATCGCTGTTAAAAGTTATTTTTGCTGTTGTATCGGGGACATTACTGACACAAACTAGTATTTTCATATCGATTTTTCTTTTTACAAATCTAATAAAAAAGATAAAATAAAATGTATCATATACGTTTACAAAAGCTTCTGGATTTTCTAAAAAATGAGCCTAATGATCCTTTTTTGAAATATGCACTGGCAACAGAATATTTGAGTCAGAATGATGTACAGACAGCTCTTTTTTATTTTGAAGAACTTTTAAACAAACATCCTGATTATGTTGGAACTTATTACCACGCAGGTAAATTATACGAGCGTCTTGATAGGAAATCGGAAGCAATATTTGTTTACCAAAAGGGAATGGAAATAGCAAGTAAGGCTGGTGATCGTCATGCTTACTCTGAATTGCAGACAGTTTTCAATTCAGCTTCCGGTTTAGATTATGAAGACGATTAAATACCATGTGGAGTAAACGCCAACTTATCTTTATTTATGATGTAATTTGGTTTACCCTTACTGCATTCGGTGGCGCGCAAGCTCATGTAGGCATGATGCTCAAAAACTTTGTTAATAAACGTAAGTATATTTCTGAAACTGAATTATTAGAGTTGAATGCATTAACTCAGATACTTCCGGGCCCATCTTCAACCCAAACTCTAGTTGTTATTGCCTATAAGTTGGGTGGTTTACCGATGGCAATAAGTGTATTTTTTATTTGGATATTACCATCAACGGTACTTATGTCTTTAGCAGTGCTAAGCTACACTTTATTGGGTCAAAAGGAGAAATTTGATACTATTTTGGAATTTATCCAACCTATTGCAGTTGGAATTGTTGGTTATGCTGCATTCTCATTTGGTCGAACAATTTTAAAATCATCCACATCAATCTGGCTTGCTGCCGGATCTCTATTCGCCACTTTGCTACTCAGAAATGCCTATGCTTTCCCAATATTGATTCTTATAGGAGGGATTGTTTCTTCAACTGTTGAAACAGCAATTGAGGAAAATAACCTCAGATTTAAGCTTTTTTCTAATATCAATCCTCGTAAAATAGCTTATTTTATAGGCATATTGTTATTTTTTGCAAGTTTAGGCGCACTTGTTAACCGTACATCCCCATTTAGTTTACCGATTCGTTTATTTGAAAATTTTTATCGGAACGGCATTATGATATTTGGTGGCGGACAGGTACTTGTTCCTTTTATGTATACCGAATTTGTAGAAATGAAGGGATATCTTACTTCAGATCAGTTTTTATCAGGATACGCCTTTCAACAAGCTTTACCCGGGCCAACCTTTTCATTTACTTCATTTGTAGGAGGCATGACTCTGAAAAATGCAGGATTTAATGTTTATGGACAAATAATAGGTAGTATTATTGCGGTTTTGGGAATCAATCTGCCGGGGTTAATCCTGATTCTCTTTATTGTTCCTTTCTGGAATGATTTGAAAAAGATAACCCGGATAAAAAATTCTCTTTCAGGCATTAATGCAGTTTCTGTTGGGTTTATGGGTGCTGCATTTCTTCTTTTATTACAACCTGTCGGAATAAACTACTTATCAATTGGTTTGATTATTATGACTTTTCTACTACTGGTTTTTACCAGGATCAAAACACCATTATTAATTTTGGCAGGTATTTTACTGGGTCTGTTTATTTAATAAAAATACACACTCAAATTATCATTAATTAAAAGGGTGGTTCTTCATCTAAATCGTCCATTCTGGATGGACGAATAATGAAGTTATTAGGCTTTTCAAAATCTTGTGAAGGCGAAATTCCAGCAAATGGATTAGGGTTATTTCTTGACGGACTACTGAAATCTTCCTCTAGATCTACGAATTTTACAAATTTTCCGATAAACCGAAGTGGAACTGTGCCAGTTTCACCGTTTCTGTGCTTAGCAATAATCACTTCACCTAATCCAATGGTAGAACGGCCATTTTCATCCTCAGTAAGACCATAATATTCAGGACGATAAAGGAATAAAACCATATCCGCATCCTGCTCAATAGAACCAGATTCTCTTAAATCAGAGAGCATTGGCTTTTTGCTGCCACCAGGACGGTTTTCTACTGCCCGACTTAACTGGGAAAGTGCTATAACGGGTACATTTAATTCTTTAGCAACTGATTTTAATGCTCTGGATATACTACCTATCTCTTGTTCACGATTACCACTTTTGCCATCACTTTTTCCGTGCATAAGCTGAAGATAATCGATAATGATCATTTGAATATCGTATTGCGCTTTTAAACGTCTGCACTTAGCTCTGAATTCAAATATATTTAAGGCTGGGGTATCGTCAATAAATAAGGGAGCTTCAGTTAGTTTGCCTATCTTAGAATGAAGCTGCTGCCATTCCCATTCTGCCAAATGACCTTTTCTTATTTTTTCTTGCTCTATTTCTGTTTCACCTGAAATCAAACGATTTACAAGCTGCACAGATGACATCTCTAAAGAAAAAAAGACTACAGGTTTATTAAATTGTACTGCAGCATTTCTTGCACAACTCAGTACAAATGCGGTTTTACCCATGGCAGGTCTTGCCGCAATAATAACAAGATCTGACGGCTGCCATCCTGAGGTAATTCTGTCAAGAGCAGTAAATCCGGATGCTACACCTGTGAGTCCATCTACTTTATCTTTAATTTTTTCTAGATTCTCTAATGATTCACGAATGATCTCATCCATCTTTCGGGAATCTCTTCGAAGATTATTTTGAGCAATGTCAAAAAGGTTCTTTTCTGCATGATCGAGCAGATCGAAAATGTCAGTTGTATCCTCATAGGCATTGGTAATTATTTCGGTGGAGATACGAATTAGTTCACGCTGAATAAATTTTTGAGAAATAATTCGGGCATGGTATTCAATATTTGCTGCAGAGGCAACACGGTTTGTAAGCTCAGTAATATAATAAGCTCCACCAATCATTTCCAGTTCGCCCTGTTGACGTAATTGGGCAGTTACTGTAAGTATATCGATAGGAGAGGACTTTTGAAAAAGAACCTGAATGGCTTCGAAAATCTTTTGATGACTATCTTTGTAAAACACATCTGGTTTTAAGATATCAATAACGGCAGAAAGTGCATCTTTTTCGAGCATTAGCGCACCAAGTACAGCTTCTTCAAGATCTAATGCCTGAGGGGGGAGTTTGCCTAGCCCACTGGCCATGTTGCTTAGTTTGTTCCTTCGCTCAGTAGAAAAAGTATTTTTATTGCTTTTATTATATTCCTGATCTTTTTCTAAACTCATAATAACAAAAGTATATAAAAAATGGAGCAGAAATGTTTAAGTTTTTCACAATTTAATTTGATTTAAATTACAATAGTGTATACACCTCATTAAATCATATGTTTTATTAACATAAATTATTTATTTAATGTGCAAAACCTATAAAATCATGTTTAAATAGGCTTTAACGTAGTGTTAATAAGTTTTTTTGATGTTGATAATCTAAGTTCTTATTCTAATAAACCTTCTTAATTTCCATGAAAAGGGAAATTATATCTAACTTGGCAAATAAATACTATGTATAGATGAATGGTAACCCTTTTAAACGAAAACGTGAATTTGAAATACATGAATCAAATCAAATGGTATTTGGAATTCGTGCAATCATTGAGGCAATTAAAAGTGGTAAAGAGATTGAAAATCTCTTTTTACAAAGAGGACTTACAGGAGGTATAATTCTGGAATTGCGCAGTTTATTGAAAGATCAGGAGATTGGTTTTCAACTGGTTCCGATAGAAAAACTTAACCGGCTGACCACAAAGAATCATCAGGGAGCGGTTGCGTTTATTTCACCAATTAGTTATGATAAGATAGAAAATATTATACCATTGATCTATGAAAAAGGTGAGGTCCCTCTTATCTTGATATTAGATGGCATTACTGATGTACGTAATTTTGGCGCTATTGCAAGGACTGCCGAATGTGCAGGAGTGCATGCGATCGTAGTTCCGGCAAAAGGTTCAGCACAAATCAACCCTGATGCAATTAAAACGTCTGCTGGAGCACTTTGTAAAATCCCAGTTTGCAGGCATGATAGTCTGTTTAAAACTGCAAAATTTCTTCAGGAATCAGGTTTGCAATTAGTAGCATGTACAGAAAAAACAAATGATTATCTCTATCAGCCAGATTACACTATTCCTTCTGCTATTATCATGGGTTCTGAAGAAACAGGAATTTCAACTGATCTTATCCGTATTGCAGACCATTTAGCCAAAATTCCAATGTACGGCGAGATTGAATCTCTCAATGTTTCAGTATCCGCAGGTGTATTGTTATATGAAGCGGTAAGACAAAAATTAGTTGCTAAATA
>CAMDQV010000027.1 GCA_945906015.1 Pedobacter schmidteae
CTGATACTTGAATATAAAGACTCTGAACCTTTAATTTTAGATATGAAGGTGATGTGAGATAGGAGATGTGAGATAGGAGGTATGAAGTATGAAGTAGGAGGACTGAAGTATGAGGTATGAAGTATGAAGAATGAGGAATGAGGAATGAAGTAGGAGGAATGAAGTAGGAGGAATGAGGAATGAAGTATGAGGTATGAAGTAAGAGGTATGAAGTATGAGGACTGAAGTATGAGGTATGAAGTATGAGGACAGATAGTATAGCGTAAAAATCTTAACTTAGCCAAATAAAACTTACAACCTATAACTTACAAATTGAGCCAAGAACCAAGAGCAAAGAACAAAGACGATTAGGTGCTCATTTCAAATTAGCACTATTTCTCAGATAACAGACAACAGATAACTGATAAAAGGTAAAAGCAGAAAGCTAAAAGCTCAAAGCAGAGAAGAGTAATCATTTGAAATGATTAGCCCGAGGTAATTTTAACTAACTAACCAACTAACAGATAACTGACAACAGATAACTACTCTTACTAACCAACTAACAACTACCAATGCGCGATATCAGTCATAAGCAAATTACCCTCCGTACCGCAAGGGCCGTTGCCATTATTTTTTGTTCAGATAAAAGCATTGAGCTGATCAAATCAAATGCACTTCCAAAAGGGAACCTCTTTGATGTGGCCCGAGCAGCAGGTTTTTTAGGAGCAAAGCTTACGCCTCAGCTTCTTCCGCATTGTCATCCGGTGACTATTGATGCCATGGATTTCACGTTTGAATTTATTAATAGAGAACTACACACTGAGCTCTTTGATGAGAATATATTAAACAAAACAGGAATTGTGATCCAGGGCGAAGCTAAATCCATTGGGCGCACAGGAATAGAAATGGAAACATTAACTGCTGTTTCTGTTGCTGCTCTTGAGATTTACGATATGCTAAAGCCTGTAGATACCAAGCTCGAGATCGGTAATGTCAGGCTTTTGGAAAAGAAAGGTGGCAAAAGCGATCGCAACCGTTATAGTGGTGAAACTCCATCTTGCGCAGTGCTTGTTTGTTCAGATTCTACTGCAAAAGGTGAACGTGAAGATAAAAGTGGCTTGCTGATATCAGAAATGCTTAAACAAGTTAATGGTCAAATTGTGCATTACAAGATTCTTCCGGACGATAAGGAAGCCATTCAGAAACAAATCAAAGATTGGGTTGCTGAAGATATTCAGTTCATTTTTACAACCGGAGGAACCGGACTTGGCCCTCGCGATAATACCGTAAGTGCGGTGAAAGAAATTTTGGAACGCGATGCTGATGGTATTACTGAGGCGATGCGCACATTTGGACAAATGCGTACCCCGCTTGCCATGATGAGCCGCTCAGTAGCCGGAGCGATTGGCAAAACTCTGATTGTAACCCTTCCAGGAAGCCCCAATGGCGCTAAAGAATCATTAGAAGCTATTTTACCGGGTGTATTCCATGCCCGCAAAATGATGGAAGGTGATGGACATTGTTAAGTTATTTCAATTCAAGAAATAACTCTTACATGATACATGCATTGAATTAAGCCGTAGCAACCAATTTACTGGTGCTTCTATAGATGTAATTCGCGTAAATATGTCTTCTGGCAAATCTACCCGGCGAATCAGCATTAATCAACTTTACATAAACAGCTTTAGGAACATCGAAATATTCATAAATACTACCATCTGCAAAACTTACCGTCAAAATCTGATTTTTGAATTCGAAATCTGCGATACCTGAAGTAGTAGTTGTCAATTTATAATCCTCAATGGTTTGCAAACGAGTTTCAGGTGCAATACTGACTAAAAAATGATAGGCTTCAATGATCGTCTTACTTTTTTCTTCAGCCTCTAATTTACTTTCTTCAGAGTCAGTGAATTTATCAGGATGCCAGTTCTTCATCAAGGTACGATAAACCGTTTTCAGTTCCTGCAATTCAGCGTTTTTATCAACCCCTAATATCTTTCTGTAATCAACAATTTTTCTCATGCTATTATTTTTATATCGTCAGTAAAAGATTGCGAGTAATAGGCAGACCTTCCGAAAATAATTTTGCAAAGGTATGGTTTTAATAACTTGTTTTACTATCCAAGAAAAATATGGTCGTATAGAGGCTTGAAATTAGCATAAATCTAACTAAGAAAGCTCAGGCGATGTATCATTCTGAGCACAGTTCAACAATCCCATTACCATCTCATTTACTTAGTATTCAAACCCAAGGCAAGAAAATAATCAAACCCAAATTTCAGGCAAAAAAAAGCCGGCAAATTTTATCTGCCGGCGTTAAAATCAAAGATTTTGAAATTATGAAATTGTCTTGAAAACGTCTTCCTCAATAAAAGGCTGATTCCTTACACGCTTACCGGTAGCCTTAAAAATGGCATTTGCCACTGCCCCACCAGTTGGTGGAAGTGCGGGTTCACCCAATCCGGTAGGATCAATTCCATTATCCACAAAATGCGTCTCAATTTCAGGAATTTCCTTCATTCTGATTAATCGATACGTATTGTAGTTGTTCTGATCAGCAGCACCATCTCTGAAACTAAGCTTACTGTACATGGCATGACCTAGCCCATCCACTATTCCACCCATTACCTGATGGCTGGCTCCATTAAGACTTACTACCTGCCCGCAATCAGAAACTGCATAGATCTTTTTAACAACAGGCAAGCCTGCTCTCATCACCACATCAGCAACCTGAGCTACATAAGATGCGTGTGAGAAATAGACTGAAAACCCTTGTGAAACATCTTTTTTCTTACCCCAACCAGACTTTTCTGCGACCATTTTGATGACACCTTCCATCCTACTGATATCATAGCGAATATCACCAACTGGTGATTTCTTTGCCTTTGCAAGAAGATCTAATCTAAATTGAACTGGGTCTTTACCCGCTGCCTGAGCAACTTCATCAACAAAGGCCTGCTCTGCAAAAGCAAGAAAATTGGTTATCGGAGCGCGCCAGGCCCCAGTAGTGATCGGCGATTTATGTTCTACTGAATCAATTAACAGGTTTTCAACCGCGCCAGATGGGAAATTATTTTCTCTAGTTGGATTACCTGAATTGATCCCTACTCCTCTTAATTTATATCCGGTTAGGTTACCTGATGCATCTAGTGCTGCTTCAAAACGATAACGTACCGCAGGACGATACGTCCCTGCAGTCATATCGTCTTCCTTGGTCCAGATCAATTTTACCGGAGCTTTAATAATACTTGATAATTCAGCCGCCTCAAGTGCAAAATCGTTATACAGCCTTCTACCAAAGCCACCACCTAAACGGGTTATCTGCACGGTAATCTTATCTTCAGGAATAGTTAATAATTTAGAAATTTCTGCACGTGCTCTGCCAGGAGTTTGTGTTGGTCCAACAAGTTCAACACCATCCGGACGAACATGGGCGAAGAAATTCATAGGTTCCATCGGACTATGAGAAATAAACGGACACTGATACTCTCCTTTAATTACTTTGGCCGCATTTTTAAAGGCAGCATCCACATCACCATCCTTACGTCTGACTGTTGCCTGACCATTATCCATCAAATTCAGGAATAATTTATCGTGATCTTCAGTACTCTCCAGAGCGAATTCTTTTTCATATTCGATCTTTAGCATTTTCCTTGCTTTGAGTACCTGCCAGGTTGATTTACCTACAACAGCAACATTGTTTTTAAAAGAAACCACATCAATGATACCCGGCATTGATTTAGCGATAGAACCATCAAATGATTTAAGCTTCATTCCAAATTGCTCTGGACGCTGAATCATCGCAAAGACCATCCCATCACGATAAAAATCTAAACCAAATAAAGGCTTACCTGTTACTATTTTAAGATTTTCTACATTCCTTATCGATGATTTGCCGATCAGTTTAAAGTCTTTCCGGTCTTTCAACTTCACTGTTGCAGGAACAGGGATCTTTGAAGCTGCTTCAGCAAGCTCTCCGAAACCTAATTTTTTGCCGCTACGGCTATGGTTCACAAAACTATTTGCCGCAGTACATTCAGACGCAGGAACAGCCCATTTTTGAGCGGCAGCCTCAATTAACATGAATTTAGCTGTGGCACCAGCATTTCTTAATAATTTCCAAGAATGCGGTACTGCACCACTACCACCAGTAAGCTGGCGGTCAAACTTATTGTCAAGATTGGCTTGCAATATCTTTACCATTTTCCAATCGGCTTCCAGCTCTTCAGCTACCACCATCGGAAAGGATGTTATAATATTTTGTCCTAATTCAGGATTCGGCGACATAATGGTGATGGCACCATCAGTTGCAATTGATAAGTAACTGTTAAAATTGATATCTCCAGCAACTACACTGCTGAACACCACAGGTGCACTGGCTTCAGCGCTAAACCAATTGAATCCCAGTACCAGGCCACCCCCGGTTATTGCGCTCATTTTTAAAAAATCACGCCTGCTATTTGTCGTTGTACTTTTCATATAGATCAAATTTTAGTACTAGCCAATTTAACTGCCTCACGTATGCGATGATAAGCACCACAACGACAAATATTGCCATTCATGGTTACTTCGATCTCATCCATACTAGGCTTTGGATTTTGCTTAAGCAATGCCGCTGCAGTCATGATCTGACCTGCCTGGCAATACCCACACTGAGCCACATCAATCTCATCCCATGCTTTTTGAAGAGGATGATCCCCTTTTTCAGATAGACCTTCAATAGTGATTACCTGTGAATTACCTATGGCCGATACCGGATAAACACAAGAGCGTGTTGCTGAACCGTTCACATGAACTGTACAAGCTCCGCATTGTGCTATTCCGCAACCATACTTGGTTCCTACTAATCCCAAATGATCACGCAATACCCATAAAAGAGGGGTATCTGCTTCAACATCAGCCTGGAGAGTTTTTCCGTTTACCTGAAGTTTATAAATAGCCATAATTTATTGTTTTGATTTAAATCTAAATTAAAAAAAAAAGAGGAATAATAGAAAGTGATACTAAGAATATTTATCAACACGATTAACGTTAGCGTTCATCGCAATTCATACAAAATGATCTGAATATTACATTTCAAAAAATAAAGTATAAAAAATCTATTTTCCAATTAACCATTTCATTGAAAACCGAACAAATACATTTTCCTTATATTCTTCTTTTTCAAAGAATACGCCAATATCACCGTTCTTTAAAACTTCGATATCTGAATAGGCTGCTGCACCGCCATAGATTGTTTTACCTGCAGTCCATGACTTACCTTCATCAGTACTGACCTTAATGGTCAGGTTTTTACGCCCATCGGTTGAATTGGGATTTGAGAACAATAAAAGATTACCATACTTTTTTGATTGATAACGCACAATAGCACCATTGCAAGCCGGATCAACCAGACTGGTTTCATTTCTGCTGAGCCATGTTTTTCCTTCATCTTTTGAGATATGAACAACACGCATACCCAATTTATTTACACGCGAATTGACCATCCAGCTACCATCACTCAATTCAATGATCTTTGACTCGTCAGCAGGCATGATCGGGGTATCTTTAAAAAACCAGGTCTTGCCATGATCGTTAGATCCAAAAATATGAAGGCCGCTGTTTAAATTAACCAACGTATGCAATAATAGGCCTGATGCTGTTTGAGTACCCTTACCGGATGTAACAAATTTAAAATCCTTTTTCCATTCAGGCTTACTGATCTGGGCAGTAATATCTTCTGGCTTTGACCAGGTTTCTCCATTATCTGTACTTTTTACCACATGGATATAATAGATATCCTTTTCCTTATTCAAGTCCATGTAATTATAAAATAAGAAAACAGTACCTGTTTGATTATCTGAGATCATAGAAGGATCAGACGCTGAACTCCCGAAAGGAAAGTCTATTACTGTTCGAATTGCCGACCAGGTTTTTCCGTTATCCTTGCTTTTACGTGTTACAATATTTATATTTTTATGAGTTCTAAGGTCATCACAAGATAAATTTCGTTCATCTATTGCCGCAATAAGATCACCATTAGGTGCTTTTAATAAGGATGGAATACGATAACATGATCCTGAATTATTCATGGAAGTATTCAGAGAAGTATTAAAGAGATCTTGAGATGAGATAAGACCTTGGGCTAAACCAATTACCTGACTTAATGCATTCATTGAAATCGCAATCAGAAGAACACAGCCAATTAATATTTTATTCATTATGGATTTTTAGTTTTTATTGAAATTTAACTGATCATGTAAAATTTTACTGCAGGCCATTATAGTTCGGCATATAAATGTAATAAACTTGTTATATAATTGAATTCATAGAAAAAATTAGTGCCCAGCGCCATTTTTGTTGCTTTCGGTATAAAAAATTCATTTTTTCATTCTCTTCCTTAAAAATCTTGCGTTATATTGGAGAATAATTTACAAATCACATACTTGATGAAAACCACAAAAAAGGGACAACCCTACTTAGCGCTACTAACTTTTGTTTTAATCTTAGGCAGCTTGACTGTCAGTGCTCAGCAAATCGATCTGCTGTTAAAAGGCGGTCATGTTATTGACCCTAAAAATAAGATCAATACCAAGATAGATGTTGCCATTGCAGAAGGCAAAATCGTAAAAGTTGCTGTTAATATCCCAGCTAATACCGCTAAAAAAACAGTTGATGTAACCGGTTTATACATTACGCCCGGAATCATTGATATGCATACACATGTATTTCAGGGAAATGACCTTGGATCTTATATTGCTGATGGTCAAACCGCTGTACCTGCAGATGCCTTTACCTTTAGAGCGGGTGTAACTACTGTGGTAGATGCCGGATCATCAGGCTGGCGAAACTTCAGGCTATTCAAAGAGCAAAACATAGACCGCTCCCAGACTCGTATCCTTGCCCTTTTAAATATTACCGGAAATGGAATGTATGGCCGCTTTGAGGAACAGGATAAAACTGATTTCAACCCTGAAATGACATCCTACATGATTACCAAGCTTTATCCAAAAATTATAGTTGGGATCAAAGCCGCTCATTACTGGGGTGATTTTACACAGGTGGACCGTGCTGTAGCGGCAGGAAAACTTGCTAAAGTGCCTGTAATGGTTGATTTTGGTGAACATCAGCCTACTAATTCGATTAAATCTCTGTTTCTGGAACATCTTCGTCCCGGTGATATATTCACGCATACCTTTGCTTATGGACCAAAAGATCGTGAAACCGTAGTAGATGATGAGGGAATAGTTAAGCCTTTTATTTTTGAAGCCCAGAAAAAAGGAATTTTGTTTGATGTTGGTCATGGTGGCGGTGCATTTTTCTGGCGCCAGGCTGTTCCAGCTATAAAACAAGGATTCAAACCGGATGTAATCAGTACCGACCTACACGCTGATAGTATGAACGGTGGAATGAAAGATATGGCTAATGTAATGTCTAAATTCTTGAACATCGGACTTACTTTAGAAGAAGTAATCGAAAAATCAACTGCTAGTCCGGCCAGAGTAATTAACAGACCTGATCTGGGCAATCTGAGTATTGGTTCTGAAGCTGATATTGCAGTTTTTAGCCTTAAAAAAGGAGAATTTGGATTTACTGATGTACGTAGAAATACCTTAAAAGGAACTCAAAAACTGGATGCAGAATTAACCATCCGTGCTGGTAAAATTGTTTGGGACCTGAATGGTGTTAGCGGACCTATTTGGGATTCTCCACAGGCTATTACCAAATAATAAAATTTAAAAAAAACTATAAATTTCAAAAAATGAATATCCAACACACGTGTAATAAAAACATGTTCTCTATTAGCTTAAGTCTACTATTGATAATGACGGTTTTATTTAGCCCTTTTGTTTCATCCGCTCAGGAAATCGACCTTCTGCTTAAAGGCGGACATGTAATCGATGCCAAAAATAAAATCAATGGCAAAATGGATGTGGCTGTTAAAGACGGTAAAGTTTTTCGGGTAGCAACTGATATTTCGGCAAGTTCGGCGAAAAAAACTGTCAATGTTAGCGGACTTTATGTAACTCCGGGGCTTCTTGATATTCACGGACACGTATTTCACGGCACTGATAATAATTACTTAAGCAATAGCCTGGATGCCCTTCCACCAGATGGATTCACATTCCGTGCGGGAGTAACTACTGTTGTAGATGCCGGTGGTGCAGGATGGAAAAACATTGATTTATTTAGAAAGAACATTGTTGAGCATTCTAAAACTCGCGTACTTGCATTCATGAACATTGTAGGAGGGGGAATGCGTGGTACCGAGGCCTATGAGCAGGATGAAACCGATATGGATGCTAAACTCACTAGTGCCATGGCACTAAAGAATAAGGATATTGTTGTTGGAATTAAACTTGCACATTATATCGGTCACGATTGGGAGCCAACAGATAAGGCAGTAGAAGCAGGCAAAATCGCTAGCATTCCGGTGATGGTGGATTTCGGAAAAGCCCTTCCACCCCTTCCTCTTGAAGATTTATTATTAAAACATTTACGCCCAGGCGATATTTTAACCCATGCATACCGTTACGATCAGGAATTTGATAAAAACGGTAAAATGCTGGAACATAAACAAGCAATTGTTGATGTAAAAACCAAAAAAGTAAAACCATTTGTTTGGGAAGCACGCAAAAAAGGCTTGATTTTCGACGTAGGTCATGGTGGTGGAAGTTTTAGCTGGAGCCAGGCTGTTCCTGCCATGGAGCAAGGTTTCCAACCAAATGTTTTAAGTTCTGATTTGCACACCGGAAGTATGAATGCCGGTTTTAAAGACATGGCTAACCTAGCCTCTAAATTCCTGGTTTTAGGTATGCCATTGGCTGATGTGATTGCAGCATCAACCTGGAATCCTGCCAAAGTAATTCAACGTACCGAATTGGGTAACCTAAGTGTTGGTAGCGATGCTGACATTGCAGTATTCAGACTCCGTGAAGGCGACTTTGGATACATCGATGCCAGTGGAATGGCCTTGAGAGGCAAACAAAAACTAGAAGCAGAATTAACTTTACGCAGTGGCCGGGTTGTTTGGGACCTGAATGCATTGAGTGCTCCATTAGCAAAATAAAATTAAGGTTAATCAGATCAAAAGAAAAGGCAGATCCGGAATTTTCGCGATCTGCCTTTTTAATTCCGCCCAGTTTTTTTGCTGCACAGCAAATAGACCTCCTGTTAAAGGGCGGGTATGTATTTTAGGCTAAAAATAAAATCAGTTCAAAAATAGAAAACCTAGTATTTTAAAAATATTCAGCTCTTTTTATTGAAAATTAAATTTAATGCAGTGATTAATAGCCCCTCAAAACCCTACTCTTTAGAAATAGGCAATTAATATTGGTTTAACAAAAGAAAACAGACCTCGAAACTAAAAAAGATTATAAATTTGAATAATATTGAAATCCTATTAAAGAGATTTATAAAAATCTATATCAGGGTTAAAAATTAAATTCTCTAATTTATCTATGTCTTTATCCTTCAAAGAATTTTTTGAATTGGGCTATTGGAAAATAGTTAAACTTCTTTCTAAAAACCTGAATAATAATTCTCACTACAAATATTTTTACACCAGTAATTTTGCTCTCTCCGATGAATTTTATACCGATAAAATCATTCTTGATATCGGTTGCGGTCCGAGGGGTTCATTAGAATGGGCAGAAATGGCAAAAGAGAGAATTGGGCTAGATCCTTTAGCGATACAATACATCAAAATGGGTGCTAAAGACCATAAAATGACCTATATCAAAGCATACGTTGAAAATATTCCATTCCCTGATAACTATTTTGATGTGATTTGCTCATTCAATTCTCTGGATCATGTAGATAATATAGAAACTGCATGCAAAGAAATAAAAAGAACCTTAAAGAAAAATGGATTATTTCTGTTAATGGTTGATATTCATTCTTTGCCCACATTAACAGAGCCTCAAACTATGAACTGGAACTTTATAAATGAACACTTTCCTGAATTTGAAATTTTAGAAGAGAAACATTTAGAGCGGACAGAAACCTTTAAAATTTACAGTAATGTTAGGAATAGTAAACCAGTTGATAAGTCCTGTAAAAAAGGTGTACTGACTGCAAAAATTAAAAAGAAAATTTAGCTACATAATTTATAAGAAATTGGCATCTAAACCCTTAAAATAATTCCAAACAAAATTTAAGCATCAGATGATCTGTATTTAACTGAAAAAAAAAGAATCAATTATGAGATATTTAAGCAGTTTAACCCATACGCTTATAATGCTATTGATTATGCTTATACCCAGCATATTAGTTGGGAATACTGGTCCAGAATCAGGATTTAAATCAGCATATAAGCAATCCGAAAAACGTTCAGATTTAAAAATTCCGATTTTAAACAAATGGAATGGCTTTGAAATCATCGAGTTTAAATTTGATGGCGTTGATGCCAAAATTGTATTTCCTAATCAGTCAAACAAAGCAAAAAATTGGATCTGGCGTACACAGTTTTGGGGGCATGAACCACAAACGGATATCGCCTTGTTAAACAAAGGATTTCATGTGGTGTATGTTGATGTTGTTGATCTTTATGGCAATAAAGTAGCGGTAAACCGATTAAATGCATTTTATGCATTTCTAATCAAAAACTTCAGTTTAAATAAGAAAACTGTTCTCGAAGGAATGAGCAGGGGTGGTCTGGATGCCTATAACTGGGCTTCAGAAAATATAGATAAAGTTTTTTGTATCTACGCTGACGCGCCTGTTTGCGACATTAAAAGCTGGCCCGGGGGCCTTGGTAAAGGTGATGGCTCAAAAAGCGATTGGCTAAAATGTTTGCAGGCATATGGTTTGACCGAAATAACAGTAAAAGATTTCAAAGACATTCCTATTAATAATTGCGTTAAGCTGGCAAAAGCTAAAATTCCACTGATAACTGTTTGCGGTGATGCAGATACGGCTGTTCCAATTGATGAAAACACGTATAAACTGGCAGAAGTTTACAAAGCGGCCGGCGGCAAGATTGAATTGATTATCAAAAAGGGAGTAGGTCATCATCCACATAGTTTAAAAGACCCGATGCCACTTGTAGATTTCATTCTAAAAAATACAAAGAATTGAATTTACTTGATTTCTTAAGTTCATTTAAACCAGATTATCTTATATAATTAATCGTTTAACGCAAACCAATCACTATAAATTGGCTCAAATACTTCAAAAAAATCAGCATCCTGTTTTTACTTATCTTTAAAGTTAAACTACATTTTTATGAGCGATAATCAACTCTGCCCAAAATGCAAATCGGAATTTACCTATCCTGATCAAAATAGAATGATTTGTTCATAATGCTTCCATGAATGGGAACCGAGTGAAGAATCAACTGTTGAAAAAGATGATACTCTTAAAGTCATAGATTCAAACGGCAATGAGTTGAAAGATGGAGACTCGGTTATGATCATCAAAGATCTTCCTGTTAAAGGTTCACCAAAACCTATAAAAGCCGGAACAAAAGTAAAAAACATACATCTCTCAGAAGGCGACCATAACATTTCCTGTAAAATCGATGGATTTGGTTCGATGGCTTTAAAATCGGAATTTGTTAAGAAAGCATAATTTTTCTTGTTAATATGAGCACGTTATTCATAGCGTACAACCAGTCAAGGTGCCTAAAAAAATAAATTTTTATCAAAAATCCAATGTCATCCCGAATCCTGCCCTTCAGCAGGTGAGAGACCTTCGCAGCCGATGGCACAATTTTGCCTTCATTGCTACTAAGTTCCTTCACTCTGTTCAGGATGACACGTGCATAACGCATAAAAAAATTCAATCAAAATCCATCTCATGCCGAATTCTGCCCTTCAGCAGCTGAGATACCTTTGTAGTTAAGCACAATTTTACTTTCCTAAAACGAAGTATACCCTTTGATAAAATACTAACAGATTTGAAAGAATTGGCATTGAAAGCTGAGTAATTTTATCAATGATCTTATCCTATAGTAAGTTCAATTCAGCATTGTATTTTTATAATTAATATTCTTAACTTAATTTCTGATTTTTTAATCTTATATCTGTTTTATGAAAAGAAGGAATTTTATCCTGAAAACCGGCACCATACTGGCTGGATCTACTATTTTACCGGCATCTTCAGCCGAAGCTTTTTTGAAAACAACTTCAAAAAAAAGAGTTGCCATGATTGGTCTGGGTATCAGGGCTTTTAGTATGTGGGGTAAATCAGTGATTGAAAAATTTGGAAATGAAGTTGAATTTGTAGGGCTTTGTGATATCAATGAAGGTCGACAGCGCTTTTTAAAATCAGATATGGGTGTATCCTGTCCTACTTTTACTGATTTTGAAAAAATGATGCGCGAAACCAAACCAGATATTCTGATGGTTACTACTGTTGATAATACCCACCATGAATTTATTATCAAAGGAATGGAAATGGGTGCTGATATCATCACAGAGAAGCCACTGACTACTGATGAAGATAAATGCCAGGCCATTCTGGATGCTGAAAAACGTACAGGAAAAAAAGTGAGGGTAACTTTTAATTACAGATATTCACCCCATCGGACAAAAATTTATGAGATTTTACGTGCAAATAAAATCGGCAAGATCACTTCGGTTGACTTTCATTGGTATTTGGATACCAGCCATGGAGCCGACTATTTTAGACGCTGGCATCGATTAAGAGCAAAAGGTGGTAGCCTTTTGGTACATAAAGCATCTCATCATTTTGATCTGCTAAACTGGTGGATTGATTCTGATCCAGAAGAAGTTTTTGCTTATGGATCATTGGATTTTTATGGAAAGAACAATTCATTCAGACATACCAATTGCCGTACTTGTCCGCATACTAAACAATGCGATTTTTATTGGGATATTACAAAGAACCCTACGCTGATGAAGCTGTATGTTGAAAATGAAAAATATGACGGCTATTTGCGTGATGGTTGCGTCTTTAAAGAAGATATTGACATATTCGATAAAATGGCAGTACAGATAAAATATGCAAATAAAGTACAGGTAAGTTACTCATTAACAGCCTATGCACCCTATGAAGGATACAGAATTTCATTTAATGGAACCAAAGGAAAAGTGGATGCATGGATCAAGGAAAAACAGCCATGGGATGAAGAGGGTTTTGATGAGATACAGATTACCAGCAATTTTGGCAAGCGTGAGCTAATAAAAATTTCAAATACAGAAGGTGGACATGGAGGTGGCGACGACCGGATGAAACAGCATATATTTTTACCTAATCAAAGCGATCCATATCGTCAGGCGGCAGGATTAAGGGATGGAGCTTTTGCAATACTTACGGGAATTGCAGCAAGAAACAGTATTGATAGCGGGAAACCTATTAAAATTGGAGATCTGACTAGTTTAGTGCCAGGTGTAAAGAAATTATAAAAAATATCTCGCTAAGTGGTAGAGACAGTATTGTATAATTGAATACAAATGATCATAATTAATCTATTACCCTTTGCGTCTTTACGTCTTTGCGAGCCAAAATCAACTATGCATAAGATAATTTATCAGTGTAAAATTTAATATTAATGAGGTTAGCTGAAAAAAAATATCTCGCAAAGACGCAGAGACGCGATTGTATGATTGAATAGGAATGATTGAAAAAACAATGATCAAACTGCTTAGAACCGATGCAAATAACCTCGATTTCAAGGATCTAATCATTTTACTGGATGCCGGTTTAGCCATTTCAGATGGAAAAAATCATCAATTTTATACCCAATTCAACAAAACTGATCAGATCAACTATGTAATTATCGCTTACCAAAACTCAAAGGCTGTGGCTTGTGGTGCAATTAAAAAATATGATGAAAACACCATGGAGGTTAAACGAATGTTTACTTCAACCCAAAGCAGAAAAAAAGGAATAGCCGGCATGATCCTTTCTGAACTTCAAAACTGGGCAATAGAAATGGATTACACTAGATTGATTCTTGAAACAGGGATCAGACAAAAAGAAGCGATATCACTTTACACTAAAACCAACTTCATTCTTGTTCCAAATTATGGACAATATGCAGGAATTGAAACAAGCCTCTGTTTTGAGAAGAGATTGTAATTAAATTGATTA
>CAMDQV010000028.1 GCA_945906015.1 Pedobacter schmidteae
CCAGGCGGGCATTTTATTATTTAGGATGTACGAAATAGCAATTTCTGCAGCATTTGTAGATTTAAATGTCCCGGGTTTAACAACATATTCATTCCCCTTTTTGATAAGGTCGAAACCCGGATATTTCTGCTGAAATTTTAATTTTGCCTGATCGATGGTCTTGTCAAAATCTGCTACCGTGATTCCTTCAGCCGCTCGGATGTATAAGGTTGCTTTATGCTGTTCTGCATCACCCTGCCTAAGCTCCAGTACTGCTTTTGTGCCGCGCATCAAGGCATAGTGCGTATCACCAGAAGCAACAGGCTCTCTGTACTTCCACAAAACCGATACTCTGGAATGAATTCCTTTTATCGTATAATTAATTTCGCCATTTGCATACACTGATAAAATACTGTCTTTCAGGTATTTATTCAGATAATCAGGGTATTCTACACGGGTAACCAGTTTAAATTCTGAAGGAGTAAGCTCGGTAGGCCATTCCTTTGAACTCAGGATTCTGATGTCTTTTGTGGTATTTAAAATCTGATCTGGGAAGGCTACCCATTGAGTCATATCAACCAGGTGAGTGCTTACGTCAGTAATTCCATGCCCCTGTTGTTCAATGTCAAAGAACCAGGCTGGTCGTTTGGCAGGTTCAGACCCCGAGAATTTAAGAAAATGATGGAGGTTTGCCTGAATTAAGGATGGATTATCCTTGCTGCCTTTGGTGAGTGTACCAAATAGTTCCTGACTTGCAGCCAGTTCTCTTTGCAGGATATTACTGATATCATAGCGACTATCCATTGGGTCGAAGAGCAAAACATTCTTTTTTGTAGCTATTTTGAACGACTCTTTCAGCTTTTCGAAATCCTGTGTAGTTACTGCCAATGGTTTATCGGCAAGGATATGTAAACCCGCTTCAATGGAACGACGAATGTAATTGGCTTTTTTACTGTTATTTCCTGAAATGATCACGGCATTTCCTTTTTTCTCAGCAAGCATTTTTTCCAGATAATCACTTCCGGTATAAAGAATGATCTTCCATTTAGTTGGGTTGCTTGTACGATTGTTGCCTCTGCTGATGCTGCTCAGGTAAGTTTCTACATCCGGTCCTGCAGGAGCATACACATGAACTTCCGGATCGATACCTTCATACATTCTTCCCTGCATATAGGTTGCATGCCCGTGCCCGGGATCTAGTACAATCAGTTTAATAGATGGCTTTTGTGCTAGGACTATGGTGGTACTGCATGTGAGTAGTAATAACAAAAATGTTATTTTAACTATTTTAATTAATCTCATTTTAATTATCCTTTTAGTTTTCTGTCTTTTGCCAGATCGAGCGCTTATTTTTTCCTAAATAAATTTAATTAAACTTTAGAAAAAAGATGAAGTCATTTCTTGTTTGCATGTTCTCAAATATAAGAGAATTGATGATTTTTATGGCCTGGATTGAATATCAAATATAAAGCTAAAATGTCATCCCGAAACCTGCCCTCCAGCAGGTGAGGGACCTTCGTGAAACTGACATATATACATCTTTGTAGATGTTTTTGGAAAAGCACAGGTTAGTTGGTTAGTTGGTTAGTTGGTTAGTAGTTAGTTTAGTTGTAAGTAGTTTAACCTCCTAACTCCTATCTCAGACCTCCTACTTCATACCTCCTACCTCTTACCTCCTACCCCTGATGGTACAATAGATAATACTATTGAAATGAGAATTGAAAAACATTTTAATACGCTCCATTAATATAATAGCCATTGCTAATTTAGGAATTGTATATTTTGTATTTTTAGCGGATTAACATTTCAATTACATGCGATCAAAAAATATATTTCTTACGGCTTTACTGATTATTAGTGTTCAAATTGCTGCTGCTCAAGACTCTGTTCAGGTTAAAAAAGATGTAGATAGGGTATGGGATAATTATGAACTGTATCATGAAGCCAGTATCAAAAATCGCTTTATAAAGCATAGTGATGTTTTGCAACTGATTCAGAAAAATAATAGTTCTGGATTATTTATGACCGAGGAGCTAGGTCGGTCGATTAAAGGACGCAGCATCAATCATATGACCTATGGCAGGGGCAGCACTAAGGTATTACTCTGGTCGCAAATGCATGGAGATGAATCTACCGCAACGATGGCTTTGTTCGATCTGTTCAATTTTTTAGCAGGAATCGATGAGTTTGATCCTTTGCGTAAGATGATTAGGGATAATCTGGAACTACATTTCGTTCCGATGCTTAATCCTGATGGTGCTCAGGAATGGAAGAGAAGAAATGATCAGGAAATCGATATTAACCGCGATGCCCGTTTGCTAGTCACCCCAGAGGGAAGAGCGTTGATGGAGATCGCCAAAAAAATTCAGCCTGAAATCGGTTTTAACTTGCATGATCAAAGTACGCTTTATGCAGCTGGTCGTACCGATAAATCGGCTACGATTTCATTTCTTGCTCCAGCCTATAATTATCCAAAAGATATGAATGGTAGCAGGAAAATAGCTACCCAGCTGATCCTAACCATGAATGATGCGCTCCAGACTAAAATTCCCGGTAATATTGCGAAATACGATGATGCTTTTGATCCACGTTGTTTTGGAGATACCTTTCAGGCCATGGGAATATCCACCATTCTTATAGAATCAGGAGGTTTTAAAGCCGATCCTGAGAAACAATACATCAGAAAAATAAATTTCTATGCGCTTTTGACGGCTTTGGAGTCTATTGCCAAAAAGTCTTATGCTAGTCAGAGTCTTTCAAAATATGAATCGATTCCTGAAAACAGCAGGTCATTGTATGATCTGGTGGTGAGGAATGTGAGTATTAACAAAGATGGAATACCTTTCAGAACTAATCTTGGGATAAATCTATCCCAGGTTAAGGGACCTAATTTTGCGAGTATGTCTTATAACGGGCAAATAGAGGAGCTTGGAGATTTGGAGCTTAGTTATGGTCACCATGAAATTGAAGCTTCTCAATTGAGTTTGATTCCTGGAAAGGTTAAATTGCTCCTGAAAAGTGAATGGGATAAGTTAACTCAGGAAGAAGAATTTCAGCTGATTAAGGAAGGCTATTTATTCGTGAAATGGTCTGATGCTCAATCTCCTGTCGGACCGCTGAGCAACAGGCTTCTAAACCTGACTAATAATGAAATCGGACCACTTAAAGCAGCAGGTATTGGTCAGCAGGCTCAGTTCCTATTAACCAGAGAAGGTAAACCTGAATTTGCTGTTATCAATGGATATTTACTTAATCTAAATCAGGATATGCAGCAGTTGCCGAATGTATTTGGGTACTGATTTTAGGTTATAACTCTAAGTCATTCCAGATTAATCTGGAAAGAATTCACTCACTCTTTTCTCTTCCTGCATTGCTTCATCCGGATTTCCGAGTTTATTTAATAAAATAACTCTGTATTTATGGCATTGGGCTGCAACATAAGAGTCGGGGAATGATCTTGCTGATTTTGTGAAAAGATCGTAAGCTTTTTGAAGAAATCCTTTATCCTTGCTTTTCATTAACTCTTTGGCTTCGTTAAAGTCTTGTAGCCAGCGTTTTGCCAGCGGACTCATACGTTCTGCTTCCTGAAGGGTAGCAAATTGTGGTGGAAAGTCGGATGCTATTTTTGGGCTTATTTGGGGGATCGTACCTTTGAAAAAATTCTCAATAGTCAAGGCAAAAGCCATTGCTTCATTATAGTTATGTTCCTTTTCTTTTAAACGGGCTTCTTCCTGTGGATTTGTGAAGAACGAAGCTTCTGCCAAAACACCTGGAATACCGTATGTTCCTCGTAACACAGATGCTCCGGCTCCTGAAAAGATGGTAAAGTCAGAAACGACACTCACCTGAGTTTTTGATTTATACATGTATTTGACTAGGTTTTTTGCCAGTTGCTTTCCAAAGGCAACACCCGCTTTGTTCGACGAGGATAATCCGTGAAAATAGATAATTGGGAAATTTACTGAAGGGTCGGCTGTAGCATTATGGTGTATTGAAACAAAGAAATCTGCTTGGTTATCAATCGTCATTTTTGAGCGGTCGGCTAATGGAAATGTAACGTCTGTACTTCGGGTCATTAATACTTTTGCACCCTTTTCTTCCAGCATTTCCTTAAGTGACAATCCTACTCTGAGGTCAACCCATTCTTCACGTTCTCCTGTCGGACCCTGACGGTAACTGTCTGTAGTAGCTGATCCTCCATGTCCGGGATCGATAACTATAATTTTCCCGTTCAAGGGTGAGATTTTTTGCGCAAAAGCAATGTTTAATGCTAAAAATAAGGTTAGGGCTAAAGAAAGAAAAAGTTTTGGGCTTTGCATGTTTTATTTAGATGATATTGAATAGTTAAAATCAGTATTTATTATGAAAATCAGTATTTATTATGAAAATCAGTAATTATCCTAACCATTTCATTGCGAATGTCAGCTGTTGGGATTAGGAAATTATTGTTCATGAATGAAAATAAGTACTTTTTACCTTTCCGGGTGATGAAATATCCACCCTGTAAATGGACATTAGATAAACTACCGGTCTTGGCCCATACAAATGGAGTACCGTTATCTGTTTTGTAAGCAGTACGAATGGTGCCGCTCACACCACCTGCCGGAAATAAGTTCAAAAGTCTTTCTTCGTTATTAATTTTCTCTTTTAATTTGATTAGGATCTTGATGATGGAACGCGGACTGAATAAATTATTTCTAGATAATCCCGAACCATCTCTCCATTGAAATTTATCAGGCAAGTCACTTAAAAAATTTCTAGAACTGTAGGCAATGGCCGAGTCAACACTAAGCTTTCCAGGAAGTAAGGATGAACAAACATATAATAGTTGCTCGGCCAGATAATTGTCGCTTGGCAACATCATTCTGCGGTAAAGTGTATCTGATGGGATACTGAACAAAGTTTTTGCATTTTGTGGAAGCCTCATATTAAGGGTGTTTACCTGTTTTTTTAGGGTATCGGCAAGGAATGAGGCAGTAAGCTCAGAGCCTGGAACCAGGTAAAGTGTTTGCCTGAAATTGGCAGGCACTGGTATGTTTGGATAGGTAAATGAATTGGTTTCTTCATCTCGACGTACCGTAAAGGTTATTGGATGGTAAGTTGTATCTATTTTCAGAGATTTCTCTAAAAAAGTAGGGCTTAATCTAAGCTTTCTATCTTTGTCAGTGTAGGCTCTTCCTGTATTTTCTATAACGGGCATAGAAACCATCGCAATCTGATAAATGGCAGACCCTGCAAAATCGGTACTGCTGTTGCTATGCGAGTAGAAGAGTTTTTTGTCTGAATTTTTTAGAAAATCATAGATCTTTCTTGATTTAAGATCGGGATGAAGGAAAGACGGATCACCCGTGCCCCAGAATATTAAGGAATCACCCCTAGTAATGTATCGCAAACCCGGAATGGAATCTCCTAGCATGTTTAAAGCCGTGTATAGCGTAAAAATTTTGGTGTTTGAAGCCGGAATAGCGGGTTTATTAGCATCCAGCTCAAATATTGGCTTATTGGTCACATTGTCATATAGCGCAAAGCCGGTATAATGATTATTTACTATTTCTGAATTCTTAAATACTTTAGCGACTTTTCGCTTTGTTAGTTTTTGTGCAAAAACAGGGCTAATGAACAAGATGCTCAGGAACAGATAAATTAGTCCGCTTAATTTTTTCATGGTAATTTTTGAAGAATTAGACTTCATACGTTTATTTATTATTTATCCTAGGAGACCCTGCAAAATTCAGTTCTTGCTAAAAAAAAATATCTTAGGATTAATATCATGCAAGATAACTTTCTGGGTTTAATATTAAAAGTAATAAAAATGAGGATATGTTAGTGGGTGCCGATGAGTGTGTGTTGTACCATTCGCCCCGGGCGGTCGAAGAACGGTTATTAAAGGTTTGTGCAAGTTTGTCGGAAAATGAAAATTGAATTAACCTTTTGAATGATGTTCATTCCGCTCATAGCCGCGGGGGCCTTACCTTTTTCTATAGGAAAAAAGTACCAAGCCGAGACGGTACGACGAGACCATGAGTACCTTTAAAAAACAATAAACAAAAGCGAATAAACGCTAACGCTGCGCCTGCTGCTATGAAAGTCAGTGGGTTGGCTAAATGAGTGCTTGCCGCACCAGTCATGGCGGAAGAAAGGTTATTAAAGGTCTGTGCAAGCGTGTCGGATAAAAAAAATTGTGCTTCACATTCATAACCGCATTGCGCGGCATTGGACAGGGCGTTAATTCTAATTGCATCCCAAAACAAAATTCAAAGCCCTGTACGCAGCCGTTTGTGGATGAACGTTCATAACATCACTAACGTTAACCTTAGTACCCTTTTAGATTTTCACTAAAAAAACAAATACCAAATGAACTACAATACCCGGGCGCAGGGATGAAAGAACGGCGGGCCGGGTGTTTTGCCCTGTGCGGTGGAAGCATCGTTCTTTCTTGAATTTTTGGTGCCTTTTGTTTCAAGACAAAAGACACAAATAATCTTTGCCACAGGCAAAAACCTGATTTTCATCAAATAACTAATTTCCCTTATGCTTAGTGGTACCCACTAAGCATTTATAATTTCATTCCGCTCATAGCCGCGGGGGCTTAGTTCTTTTTCTGTAGCAAAAAAGAACCAAAACGCTACCGCTGCGCCTGCTGCTATGAAAGTCAGTGGGTTGGCTAATTGAGTGCGTGCCGCACCAGTCAAGGCGGAGGAGAGGTGAACGAAGGTTCAGTGCATGGACGATTTGTTTAACATTGATATAAATTCTCCTGTGCCTGGATTTAACTACCTTCCATTTATAACACTGCTGCCGATAGCTCCCGATAGCTATCGGGACAATGCGGAACAACGGTTATTAAAGGTCTGTGCAAGCGTGGCGGAGAATAAAAATTGTATTATCCGTCTTGCGCGGCATTGGACAGGGCGGTAGTTCTAATATCATCCTTAATACAAAAATCAAAGCCCTGTACCCGGCCTTTGGTGGATGAACAATACAATAAAATCAATTCTTTTCGATCAAAAAAGATCTCTCAACCCCCAATAAGCATATATTCTAATTTATAAATCAGATTTTTGCTACTATTGTATCTATACAAAAACGATGACTAGAAGCAATGCCCAAACCATTTAATCAATTCATTTGATCATTAATTCCAATTCTTAAAAAGTATAACCGACTAAAATAATGAGTACACACTATGTTTGGGTCAATGATTCTTTAATCCCTGCCGATGATGCCCAGGTTAATATCTCAGACCTTGCTGTTCAAAGGGGCTATGGGATCTTTGATTTTTTTATGACCATTGATAGTCAACCAGTATTCCTTGAAGATCATCTCGATCGTTTTTTTTGCTCTGCTGTATTAATGCGACTTGATATTAAAATGAGCAGAGATGAAGTTAGAAGCAGGGTAAATCAGCTTATTAAAAAAAACAACTTGAGTGATTCTGGTATAAAGATCATACTGACTGGCGGATTTTCGCCGGATGGATTCAATATAGCAGCGCCTAACCTGATTATCACTCAGCAGAGTTTTCAGATTCCCAGAACAATGCATGAGAATGGCTTAAGCATAATCACTCATGAATACCAGCGTCAATTCGCTAATGCAAAAACACTGGATTATTTACAAGCTATTTGGCTACAGCCTGTATTAAAGGAAAAGAAGGCAGATGATGTTTTGTATCATAGCAATGGACTGATTCTGGAATGTCCAAGGGCAAACTTTTTTATCGTAACCAAAGATGATCAGGTATTAACTCCCGAATCGGGGATGTTAAAAGGAGTAAGCAGAAAGCAGGTATTGGAAATTTCTGCAGAGTTTTACCATACCGAGGCCCGGGATGTAACGCTGGATGAACTCAGAAATGCTAAAGAAGCTTTTATTACCAGCACAACTAAAAATATATTACCGGTAGTTAAGGTAGACGGGAAAGTTTTAGGGGATGGAAGGCCTGGTGCTATAACCAGAGCTCTTGCAGAAAAATATAGCGGAATGATTTACGGTTCCTCAGAAAATCAGGTCCAAACAAAAAGGGATAGCTTGATTTAATTCAAATTATCCCTTTTTGATTGATTTTAATCCCGATCAGATCTTTACTTTGACGATCAATTTCTTGATTAGTTCATCACCAATCATTGGGGCATGCACATCTTCAGGAAAGAAAATAGCAAATTGATTATCTGTTAATTCAAAAAACATATCTGGAGCATCGTTATAAAACAATACATCCTTTTCTGTATTATATTCTCCCTTTGGTGAGCTGCATGACTGTCGTGGTTTCCAGCCCATTTGTTCTTTTCCGCTAATGCAAAGCTGGATATCAATATTTTGATTGTGACATTCAAATTTTGCGACAGATTCTTCCTGCTTCATTCCAACTTTTTCAGCTACAATAATCTTTAATCCGTCACTCAAGTCGGTTTTGCCAATCTCGGTTTTTTTAAGATCGAGTGTTTTGATGTACTCAAATGCCTCTGCAAAAAGCGGATGAATGCTAGTATACCTTCCTGCATTCTCTAAACTATCTATGATCATATTGTTTATTTAAAACGATTTTAAAATTTACTTGAATTTAGGCAGTTTTTAAAATCTGTAATTTAATTATCGTTGTACACGTCCTGAACCATCACCACCAACAAGGTCTTTAACCTCAGCTAATGTGGCATGGTTTAAATCGCCAGGTATTGTATGTTTAATAGCAGAAGCGGCAACACCAAACTCAGCGGCATCACTCATTTTCATGTTCGTTACCAAACCATATATAAATCCGCTTGCAAATGAGTCTCCACTACCAACACGATCCACAATTCTTACTTCATATGACTTGGTATGATAGAATTCAGTTCCATCATATACTAATGCAGACCAGCCATTATCAGAAGCACTATGGCTTTCTCTTAGTGTGGATGCAATATATTTGAAGCCAAATTTTGCCTTCATCTGCTGGAATACATCCTTGTATCCATCAAGATTAAGCTCTCCTTTAGTCACATCTGTACCTTTACTTGTAAAGCCAAGGGTAGTATCTGCATCTTCTTCATTACCGATACAAACATCCACATACTGGCAAAGTCTGGTCATAACCTCTCTTGCTTTTTCTTTGCTCCATAATTTTTTACGGAAGTTCAGGTCAATACTGGTAGTGATGCCCTTTGCTTTTGCAGCTTTCAAAGCAGCTTCAGTTAGAGCCGCCGCTTTATCACTAAGTGCAGGAGTAATTCCTGTTGTATGGAACCAGTCTGCTCCTTCAAAAATCTTATCAAAATCAAATTCAGAAGCATCAACATCTGAAATAGATGCATCAGCTCGGTCATATACAACCTGAGATGCTCTCATAGATGCGCCAGTTTCAAGGAAATAGATTCCTAATCTGTTTCCGCCTCTAGCTACAAACTGAGTATCAACACCGTAGCGGCGTAAATGATTAATAGCGGATTGTCCTAATGGATTGTTCGGAACTTTAGAAACAAATGTTCCATTTAGTCCGTAATTACACAAAGCAGCTGCAACATTTGCTTCACCGCCACCATAGGTAACATCAAAACTATCACTTTGTACAAATCTCTTGAAATCAGGAGTTGATAATCTCATCATTATCTCTCCAAGTGTTACGACTTTTTTAGCCATGGTTATTTTGTAATTTATTTGAATGTAGGTTCTTAAATATCCTCTATTAGGATAAACAAAAATACATTAATGGCCGATAATTAAAAGCTTTATCCATGTTTAATCAATTAATTAATTTATATAAAATTTTACCTAAACAGATAAATACGTTGAATTTCGTATAAAATAACTGATTTACTCATTAAATATCTAAATTAGTGGCTCAGTTTTAATCTAATAAATATAACAATGAGTAAAAAAGCCGAACTTCTGAAGTTAATACCCGAGCAGGGTATATTGCCATTATACTTCAATAAAGACGAAGATACCAGTGTTCAATTGTTGAGATCTTTATATTCTGCCGGTATCCGTGCAGTAGAATATACAAACCGTGGAGAAGCCGCCTTGAATAATTTTAAAGCAATGCGTAAGGTTGTAGATTCGGAATTAGAAGGTATGTACCTTGGAATTGGTACGATCAAAGACGGAAATATGGCGCAAACATTTATTGATGCGGGTGCTGACTATATTATTTGCCCGGGTCTTGTAGAACGTGTTGCTGAGGTAGCCGATAAACATGGTCTGTTATGGGTGCCAGGTTGTATGACTCCAAGTGAAATTATTAAGGCTGAGACATTAGGTGCTAAGATGGTTAAATTGTTTCCTGGAAATATTCTTGGTCCAGGTTTTATGTCGGCTATAAAAGAATTGTTTCCTAATCTTTTATTTATGCCTACAGGTGGTGTTGAACTTGATAAAGCTAATATTGAAGGCTGGTTTAAATCAGGTGTTTGTGCGGTTGGTATGGGTAGTAAACTGGTTAGCAAAGATGTAATGGACAATAAAAAGTATGCTGAGCTAATTCACTCAACAAAGGAAGCTTTAGAGATCATTAAATCTCTTAGAAAATAGGAGTTATCCGACCTCGATTAAATGCTTGAAGAATATTCTTCAGGCATTTTTTATTTTTTAAACAGATGCTAAGCATTGAAAATTACACAATAGGTCTACAGATTTTTGGTGAAATAGTGTCATTTTATTTCTAATCAAGAATACTTGATGTCTATTTATTAATTTTGTAACTGAATTTGAAGTTCTGTACGTATCTAAACATACTGGCGAGATAATTATGCTCATGTTCATTTAACAAAAGGAATGCTGAATAGATTTTTTTTATTAGTTATTCTGATTTTGGGTACTCAGCAGCTCAAGGCCCAAAGTACTTCGAACGAAGGCACAGATTTTTGGGCAGTATTTCCTTCGCATGTGCCAGCAAACCTAAATGGAGTGAGGCCATTGGCAAATTATTCAATATTTATTACTGGAAAACAAGCTTCATCAGGAATAGTTACAGTTGGTACATTTCGGACCACCTTTGTTTTATCGCAGGCAAATTCTGTTATAGAGATTCAGATACCTAGAGCTCAGGCCTATATTGATGAAGCAGAATCAGGAATGGTGCTTTCCAATAGGGCAATTAGAGTGCAAGTTGATCCGGGTAAACCTAAAGTAGTAGTTTATGGGCATATTTTTGCAGGAGCGCGTTCTGCAGCTTCGCTGATCCTCCCTAAAGAGTCGCTAGGGCAGCAGTATTTTAGTATGAATTATATAGCAGGCAATACGGTAGATGGTGGTCAAAATCATATTGTTTTGGTTGCAAGCGAACCGGATACCAAAATATTTATAAGACGAAATGGCGTAGACCTAGTACCCGGTGGTATTTTGCTCCAAAATATTGGTGACGTTTATGAATATCTTTCTACTATTGATTTGACGGGTACAAGCGTATTTGTTGATCCACAAACATCTGGTTGTAAGCAATTTGCAATGTTTTCAGGGACCACCAATTCTGCTATTATTCCTAGCGGATGCGCAGGGCGTGTTTCTTCGGATCCGCTCTATCAGCAAAACTATCCTGTTGAAAGCTGGGGTAAATCCTATGGTTTTATACCTTTTAGCTCCCGCACAAGTACAGGTGCGCCAACCAGAACTAATGGTAACTATGTTCGTATCCTGGCAAAAGATGACAACACAGAAGTTTTATATAATGGCAATTTGATAGTAACACTTAATGCTGGTCAGTTTTATCAAACTCCATTACCTGTCAATCAGCCTGCCTATATTACCGCAAATAAGGTTATAGCTGTTGCTCAATATTCACTTACTCAAACCTGTGCAGGTGGAGGTCTCGGTGATCCGGATATGGTAATTTTAAATCCAATTGAATACAATATTAAGAACATAACTGTTTATTCTTCTAATAAGGAAAATATCAGTGAGAACTATGTTAATATTCTCATAAAAACAGCTTCAGCAGCTTCATTCAGAATCAATGGCCGAGTGCCCAATGGAACATTTGCACCTTTACCAGCCTTCCCTGATCTTTCATACCTGCAACTGAATTTGAATCAATATGCTACTCAGATTTTTAATTTATCAGCCTCTGATGGGTTTAATGCAATTGCTTACGGTTTTGGCGATGTAGAATCTTATGCCTATTCTGCCGGCACTAATTTGGCTTCAAGCCAATCTATAAAAGCAATCAATAAAATCACGCTTGAAGAAATTAAAAATGCATGTACCAATCAGGATCTTGATTATGTTCTTACATTAACGGCTCCTGCTTCAAGCTTAACCTGGCAGTTGGATCTAAGTGATCCTCCTGTAATTCAGAATAACCCTATTGCTACTCCTGTTACTCGTAGTGGTGTTGTTTATTATGATTACAAATTCCCTAAAAATGGGGGATATAAGTTGTCGGGGCAGAAGGCAATAAAAGTGTTAGCCAAATATGCTTCAGCAGTTGGATGTATTCTTGATGAACAGCAAATTGACTATATATTTGATGTTTTTGATCCACCAGAGGCTTTGTTCAATAATTCTGTCAATTTATGTGTGAATAATGAAATAGTTTTCACAGATCAGAGTAAGGATAATGGTAATGCCATTACTTCATGGTTATGGGATTTTGGTGATGGACAAACATCAACCGAGCAAAATCCAAAACATAGGTATACCAATGCAGGTTTATTTACAGTGATTTTAAAGGTGCAAAATTCTACTAGCTGTAATGCAATTGAATTTAAAAAGGATCTGATGATTATGTCTATACCCAAAGCTGATTTTTCAATGAGCCTTCCAGATTGTAATAATCCAGTAATCACCTTTACTGATCTATCTACTCAATTTCTGGGCAAAATTGTAAAATGGAATTGGGATCTGGGAGACGGAACTATTGTTGAGTATACGAATGGGGCTCCTTTTTTATATAAGTATACCGCTACAGGTAGCTATACGGTTAGTTTAAAAGTTACCAATGAGCTTGGCTGCGATCATACTGTAAATCGGCAGTTGAATATTACAACTCCTTTTTTAAATGCGGGTTTGGATACCATAATTTTGAAGGGAGGCCAGGTCAAGTTTAACGTAAAAGCAACTGGCACTAATTTGAAATATAAGTGGAGCCCTTCTGTCGGGCTTGATCGCGATGATATTCAAAATCCGCTGGCATCGCCAACCGAAGATACCCGATATTCTGTGACTGTTACCGCTGATGGGGGTTGTGTTTTGCAAGATGATATTTTGGTAAAGGTATTGGAAAAACCGATGATCCCAAACACGTTTACTCCGAATGGTGATGGGGTAAATGATGTATGGAAAATTAAATATCTAGAGAGCTATCCCAATGTATCAGTCAATATTTTTAACCGTTATGGAGTAAGGTTATTTGTCTCTATTGGTTACAGGGAGCCCTGGAATGGGAT
>CAMDQV010000029.1 GCA_945906015.1 Pedobacter schmidteae
GGAGACCTTTCTTGGCCGATCATTGATCCAATACAAAGATGAGATCAGACCAGATATTAGGGAGATGCTAGTTGCCCAGAAGATGCAGGCTAAGATCACTGAAAATATTGAAGTTACTCCGCTTGAAATTAAGCGATATTTTGAAGCTATCCCAAAAGATAGTTTGCCTTTTTTTAATACTGAAGTAGAAATTGCAGAGATTATAGCTTATCCAAAGCTTAGCAAGGAAGAGAAGGAAATTTTTCATGATAAGGCCGAAGTACTGAGGTTGAGAATAAAAGGAGGAGAAGATTTTGCAACTCTTGCAAGCTTATATTCACAGGATCCAGGTTCAGCACGTGAAGGTGGTGATCTTGGTTTTATGGACAGAAGCAGTCTGGTTAAAGAATTTGCAGCTACGGCCTTTAAACTTAAGCAGGGGGAGTTGTCTTCTGTTATTGAAACTGAATTTGGATTTCACGTTTTGCAGGTTATTGAACGACGTGGTGAGCAGGTTAATGTGAGACATATCCTGATTAAAACAGAATACACACCGGCAAGTCTAGATCGTGCAAAGGCACATATTGATAGTATTCATACGGTATTAGCTGATAAAAAAATGGATTTCGGAGCAGCAGCATCGTTTTACTCTGATAATAAAGAAACCAAGTATAATGGTGGAATGATGCTGAATTCCGAAAATGTTCAGAGTCGCACAACTTATATTCCTACTGATAAATTAGATCCTCAGATCTTCCTTACTGTTGACACGATGAAGGTTGGAAGTATCTCTAAACCATCTCCATTTACAGCTGCTGACGGAAAAAAGGGTTATCGTATTTTAAGGCTTAAGTCAAAAACTGGTCCGCATAAGGCAAGCCTCGATCAGGATTTTCCAAAGATTAAGGAAGTAGCTTTTGAGGATAAGAATAACAAAACGATCAGCGAATGGTTTGAAAAACGCAGAAAGATTACCTACATTAAAATAGACGCAGAATTTCAGACATGCCCTGAGCTGGCAGGCTGGACTACCGCAAAAAATTAAGAAATGATTAGCTATAGTTCTGATGTAGAAGCCGTAGATGCATTGCATCTGTCATATAATAAGATCAGGGAGGAAATTGCACAGGTTATCGTGGGTCAAGATGATGTGGTAAAATCAGTACTTATTTCTATCTTCAGTAACGGACATTGTTTACTAGTTGGTGTTCCAGGACTTGCAAAGACTCTTCTTGTTCAAACTGTTGCAGAGGTTCTGGATCTGAGCTATAATAGGATTCAGTTTACACCCGATTTGATGCCTTCTGATATTTTAGGATCAGAGATCCTGGGCGAGGATCGTACGTTTAAATTTATACTCGGACCGATCTTCTCAAATATTATTCTTGCCGATGAGATCAATAGAACACCACCAAAAACTCAGGCGGCCTTGCTGGAGGCTATGCAGGAGAAAGTTGTAACTGTTGGTGGTCAAACACATAAGCTACCTCAACCATTTTTTGTGCTGGCTACGCAAAATCCTATAGAACAGGAAGGTACTTATCCATTGCCTGAAGCGCAGCTAGATCGGTTTATGTTCAATGTTTTTCTTACCTATCCATCTTTTGAAGAAGAACTTCAGGTAGTTAGAAATACCACAGCGAACCGTAAAGTAGAACTTAAAAAAATAGTAAATGCTGCCGAGATTAGTTTCTTTCAGCAGCTAGTTAGAACTATACCTATTGCGGATAATGTACTCGAATATGCAGTATCAATTGCCGCAAAAACTCGTCCCGGTACTACTAATGCCACTGATGAGGTGAATAAATTCTTAAGTTGGGGCGCAGGACCGAGGGCATCTCAGTTTTTAGTGCTGGGCGCAAAATGTCACGCAGCCATTTCTGGCAAATATTCTCCTGATAAGGAAGATGTACGTGCGGTTGCAGAATCTATTCTCAGACACCGTATTGTTCGAAATTATAAAGCTGAAGCCGAAGGTGTCAGTACAGAAATGATCATCAGCAATTTACTTTAATCTATACCCCCATTTGTTCCCCCGCTAACGGTAGATACTGGGTGGTTAGGTAATTTACTGTCGATTAAAAATCACTATTGAAGGTATGTATCGTCCAAAAAAAAATTACAGGTTTTGGTTTAATCAGGTGTTCAAGACTTATTCCAGGTAGTACCTTCTTTATTATCTTTTAGTTGAATACCTAAAGAACTTAAGCCAATTCTGATCTTATCAGAGGTAGCATAATCTTTATTTGTTTTCGCTTCGGTACGTAATCTGATGATGAAATCAAGTAGCTTATCCATATCATCGGTTTGGGTGCTTTCTTCTTTAAGTCCCAATACCTCAAAAACAAAATTGTTCATCAGCTTTTTAAGATCATCAATATCAGCCTTTGTTGCTGCAGTTTTACCATCATAGATACTATTGATCAGGTGAACGGCTTCGAATAGTTCGGCAATGAGCACTGGGCTGTTAAAGTCATCGTTCATGGCTGCGTAGCATCTGTCTGAAAGGCTTTTTAGATCGATATCAGATTGCTCTGCAGGGCTTAATTTTTCAAGTAATAAATACGCATTCATCAGGCGCTTAAAGCCCTTGTCGGAGGCCTCTAATGCCTCATTAGAAAAATCTAATGTGCTTCTGTAATGTGCTTGTAGCATAAAGAAGCGTACAGACATAGGAGCAAAGCCTTGTGATAGCAGTTCATGCTCACCTGTAAATAATTGGTAAGGTAAAAAACCATTGCCTTTTGATTTTGACATCCTTGTACCATTCACTGTAAGCATATTGGTATGTATCCAGTATTTAGCCGGAATAACGTGATTGCAGGCTTGCGATTGAGCGATCTCATTGGTATGATGTGTTGCTGCAAGATCCATACCTCCTCCATGGATATCGAAATTATCACCAAGGTATTTACTGCTCATTGCAGAACATTCAATATGCCAGCCAGGAAAACCCACTCCCCACGGTGATGGCCAGCGCATAATATGCTCAGGCTTTGCTTTGATCCAAAGTGCAAAATCAAGACGTCCTTTTTTTTCATTTTGTCCGCCAAGCTCTCTGGTATTTTCCAGCATCTCATCTAACTGCCTGTTAGTTAGTATGGTATAATTGAATTCTTTACAATATTTTTCAACGTCAAAATAAACAGTACCATTTACTTCATACGCATATCCATTCTCAAGTATCTGCTTAACCATTTCGATCTGCTCAATGATATGACCCGTAGCAGTAGGCTCAATATTAGGAGGTAGCGCATTAAAAAGCTTCATTATATCATGGAAACCCAGTGTATACTTTTGAACGATCTCCATCGGTTCGAGTTGCTCCAATCTGGCTTTTTTGGTAAACTTATCATCGCCCTCGTCCATATCACCCTCGAGGTGGCCTGCATCGGTGATATTTCGTACATATCTAACCTGATATCCCAAATGCAACAAATAGCGGTAAATCAGGTCAAACGAGACAAAAGTGCGGCAATTTCCTAAATGTACATCGCTATACACAGTGGGGCCGCAAACATATAATCCAACCATTGGGGGATGAAGAGGCTCGAATTTTTCTTTTGTTCTCGAAAGGGTATTATAAATAACCAGATTACTATCCATAGTGCAAATTTAAAAATTGGAAATCGATTTTTCGGGGATATTGACTACTTTTATTTTAATTCCAGATCGGTTCGAACTGGATAGTGATCTGATAGTTTTTTATTGATGATGAGGTAATTTTTTACAGTAAACTCAGGCGAAGTGAAGATATAATCTATCTGAAAGTTCGGAAATGCCCCGTTATAAGTTACTCCAAATCCGCTACCCATCTCTCTGAAACTATTATTCATACCCCTTGAAATTGTTTTTACAGTATAAGATATCGGTGTATCATTAAAATCGCCAGCAATTAGGTACGGATGAGGGCTCTTTTCAGTTTCTTCTTTCAACAATCTTGCCTGATTCCCGCGCTTCATAAATGCCCTTTTTAATCTGTTTCCAATCTTTTTAGAGGATTCTACATCGGTCTCTATTTCACTTTTTACCTTCTTTAGGTATCGGTAATCTTCAGGCTGAAAACTTATAGACTGGAAATGTACGTTATAAACTCTGAAAGTTTTATCGCCTTTCTGGATGTCAGCATAAACAGCTTCATTCCAGTTCATTTTTTTGGCAAATTGAATATTCCCTTTATTGACAATAGGGAATTTTGAAAATATGGCCATTCCAATAGCTTCATAACCATTATCTGTAGAAGGTTTGAAGTAATAGTGTTCGGTTTCAAGGATCTGAAGAATCAGTTTTCTGAAATTATATTCGCCTCTTTTTCTACTAAAGAATTCCTGAAAACAAATAACATCAGGTTGTTCATTCCGGATAATATTGAGAATCTGCTCCTTGGTGAATTTATCATTTTTATCTCCAAATTGCTTGAAATTATGTACGTTATAGGTCATTACTCTTATGAAACTATCCGATGATTTAGGTACCATAATCGCTGTGCTTTCCCTGAATCCTATGTAATTCTGGATGATGCTTAAGCCTGCAAGTATTGTTATTCCCGATAGGAGAGCAAATTTAGGCATACGGATAAGCCAATAGATTATGAAAAGAATGTTTATCGCTAATATTGCTGGGTAAGCAAGGCCAAAAAAGGAAAAGACCCAAAATTTTTCAGGGTCAATAAAAGATGCCAAATAGCTTAATAAAAGAGCACAGATAGCAAAAATATTCATTGTGAGAATGAACTTGCTGAAGATATGGATGCCTGGTCTTTTTATTTTGCGGCGGTTCATTATTTTTTACTGGCTTTGAAAAGTTGTTCCTTTTCTGTTTTACTTAGGCTGTCATAACCTGATTGTGAAATCTTATCCAAGATGCTGTCTATCGTATCCTGATCTGTGAAATTATTCTTTACGGTTTTGCTTCCAGTACTTCTAACAACTTTTAATGTTGAACGTTTAGTCAAGATGCTGCTGAGGTCATTGCCATTTTGAAGCTGCTTAATGAAAATGAAGCCCATTATAGCACCACCGATATGGGCAATACTTCCACCCGGATTTCTGCCGCCCATACTAATTATGTCAAGTACAAAATAGCCTAATGCCAAATATTTTAAACGTACAGTACCAAAAAGCAGCAAGCGTATAGTGAAATCAGGAACCAGTGTTGCAGTGGCTATCACTAGCGCCATCACACTTGCTGATGATCCAAGAAGTATGGAGTTTAGTGCATTATTCTCAAACACAGGGATAGTGCTATATGCCAGAACGTAGAGTAAAGCACCAAGCACACCGCCTGAAAAATAAACGAAGATGAACTGACGTTTATTCAAAAAATCCATGAAAATCTGCCCCATCCAATACATCCAGAGCATATTAAACAAAAGATGGAAAAAATCGCGCTGCACGAACATATAGGTGATAATGGTCCAGAATTTAAGTGGTACATCTGCGTAGTAGGCTGGTACCGATACCTGCCTTGTAAGCCAGTCGGCACCTGAAGTTTGACTGCCAAACAAGTACTCGCCCAGCGCAAAAAGATTGATGGCAAGAAAAACCAGAATATTGATTCCGATAAAGAGGAACAGCGGATTCCCTGATCGGAATGCTTTATTAAATAATTCACTGAATATTGATCTATTCATAAAAATTGTCACGGCGTTTTAAATGCCATAATCTAATTAAAATAAAACCAAATAATGCTCCTCCCAGATGTGCAAAGTGTGCAACAGAATCGCCCGAAAATTGTTTTACGCCCAGGAATAACTCAAGTATAACATAAATTGGTATAATATATTTTGCTTTTATAGGTACTGGGATGAACATGATGAACAACTCTGCATTCGGAAACAGCATTCCAAAGGCGATCAATAAGCCAAAAATCGCTCCAGATGCACCCACCATTGGCGTGAGATAAATACCCAAAAGAGTTGATGCCTGATCCTGACTCATCAGCTCGGGATTAAAAGAGATGGTCCTTTTAAACGAATCGATCATAAACGAACCATTATTTACGGCGCTTCCTGTGATGCTATAAACTTCAAAGCCCTGTACCAACAGCTGCAGTGCCAATGCTCCCAATCCGGTGATTAGATAAAAGTTAAGGAAGCGTTTGGATCCCATAATATACTCCAATGACGATCCAAAAGTATACAAGGCAAACATGTTGAACATGATATGAAACAGTGAAGAATAATCATGCATGAACATATAGGTGATCACCTGCCAGATCCTGAAATTAGGCCCATCAAAATAATGTACTCCCAATACCTGAGTCATCAACGGACCGCCAAACATCAGCGTTGCCACATAGAAAATGATATTGATGATGAGCAGATTTTTAACTACTATAGGAATATTTGCGAATGGGGTCATAGCTAAATGTAAATAGTATTATTTTTCAAATCGTTGTACTAATTCTTCTAGAGTAAATGTACTGATTACTGGCTTTCCACTAAGGGATGTATTTGGCATTTCACAGGCAAATAATTCATCGATCAGCAGATTCATCTCTTCTGAGGAGAGTATTTGCCCTGATTTGATCGAAGTATTACGTGCAAGTGCCCGTGCCAGGCTGTCTCGCTTATTGAGTTTTAATGCACTTTGGTTATTCTTAAACCCTTCTAAAAGATGTTCCAGGATTTCAAGCTCACTTATATTTTTTCCAATATCTGCCGGTACTCCCTCAATGATCATCGTGTTTTTTCCAAATTCACGTATTTGAAAGCCAAGGGATTGAATGTCTGTAAGAAGTTCTTTGACTAGCTCAAAATCTACTGCATTAAGGGTTATTGTTTGCGGAAATAAACTCTGCTGACTGGCACCCTGTCTGCTTTCGAGGTGCTCCAAGAAACGCTCAAACAGAATTCGTTCATGGGCTGCTTGCTGGTCTATTAGCATGAAACCAGACTTGATCTGAGAAATGATGAACCGATTATGAAGCTGAAATAGCTGTTTCCCAATACTCTTGAATACCTGGTTTCCAATCTCAAACTGTCGATTCACGTCAAGCTCCAGCCCATTTTGTTGTGCTTCGGGCTGAACAATTTCGTATAATGAACCCCAGTTTTTTGTAAGGGTCTGTCTTTCTTCCTGACTATTTCTTAGAAAAGGGATTTCCCGTTCCTTTTTTTCTGAGCTGAAAGGATTGAAATCAGGATTAAATGCAATAGCAGGAGGCACAATGTCTTCAAATGCTTTTGGACTGATCATCTGGCTGAAGCCGGTTTCCTGATTAAAATCTAGTGTCGGACTAATATTATACCTTCCAAGAGATCGTTTTACCGCTGATCGTATAATAGCATAAATCGATTTTTCGTCCTGGTACTTGATCTCCGTTTTTGTTGGATGCACATTTATATCGATCTGAGATGGATCAATCTCAATAAAAAGAACGTAAAGTGGATAGCTGTCGGCGCTTAATACCTCTTGAAAGGCATTCATGACGGCATGGTTAAGGTAAGGGTCTTTTATAAAGCGATTATTGACAAAGAAGAACTGCTCGCCCCGCGTTTTTTTTGCGAACTCAGGCTTACCAATATATCCTTTCAGTTCAATGATGGAAGTTGTTTCTTCAACCGGCACTAATTTCTGGTTATAGGCATTACCAAAAAGATGGGTAATCCGCTGCCTCAAACTTCCCTTTGGCAAATGAAATACTTCAATCGCATCTTGGTGCAGGGTAAAAAATATATCCGGATTAGCCAGTGCAACACGCTGGAACTCATCATTGAGGTGACGCATTTCAACCGGATTCCCTTTCAGGAAATTACGGCGTGCCGGGGTATTATAAAAAAGATTTTTAACACTTATGCTTGTCCCGGGCATGGTAGAAACGGGCTCTTGACTGATGATCTCTGATCCTTCGATGCAGACAAAGGTTCCCAATTCATCTTCAAGGCGCCGTGTTTTTAACTCAACCTGTGCAATGGCAGCGATTGAGGCCATTGCTTCTCCCCTGAAACCCATGGTACGTATAGCAAATAGGTCTTCGGCTTTACGAATTTTAGAAGTAGCATGACGTTCAAAGCACATGCGTGCATCTGTCGGGCTCATCCCACAGCCATTATCAATAACCTGAATAAGAGATTTTCCGGCATCCTTGATCAATATCTGGATCTTATCAGCACCTGAATCAATGGCATTTTCAATAAGTTCTTTTAGTGCCGAGGCTGGCCTTTGCACCACTTCTCCTGCTGCAATCTGATTGGCGACCGAATCGGGTAAAAGCTTGATGATATCAGTCAAAATAGTTCAGTTTATTTCTTTCTTGAATACACCCTCGGGTTATTCGTAACATAATAAAATTCTTCTGAAAACACTTAGAAAATTGTCAGATTTCTGATCTCTTGTTTTCAATCTTCAAAGATAAGGTCTTTTACTCTTATGGTAAGTATAATGTGGATAATGCAGGGCTTTAAAAAATAAAGGTGTTTAATTCTATTTCTGCTTTCATACTTCCCGTCTGATTATTTAAATTGATTATTTAAGGGTCATATTCTCTGCACATGATTTATATTTGCCGATCAATTGATCACCTTATTTCAAAACTATATGGCAAGAAATATTCTTTGGTTATTAATCTCTGTTTTTTTGTTTTCATGCAATTCTAAAAAGGAGGCTGATCTTATTGTTCATAACGCACTTGTTTATACGGTTGATGAACAGTTTTCTATGGTTGAGGCTTTCGCCGTTAAAGGTGGAAAGATCCTTGAACTGGGAACTTCTGAAGATATTTTGAAAAAATATCAGGGTACAAGGGTTGATGCTGAAGGCAAAACGATCTTTCCTGGATTTATTGATGGGCATGCTCATTTTTATGGTTATGGAAAAGGATTGCAGGACGCAGACCTAGTTGGGACAAAAAGCTGGGAAGAGATTCTTGAAAAGGTAAAAACATTTAGTACTGAAAACCAGGATAGTTGGATCATTGGCAGAGGCTGGGATCAAAATGACTGGGCTGTGAAAGAGTTTCCTGATAATCAAAAACTCAATAAACTGTTTCCAAACAGGCCTGTAATACTTCCTCGGATTGATGGCCATGCAGCCATTGCTAATTCATTTGCCTTAAATCTTGCTGGACTAAAACCTGGGCAGAAGATTGTAGGAGGTGAAATTGAGACTATCAATGGGAAATTAACCGGAATATTAGTGGATAATGCAGAGGGACTCGTTTTTTCGAAGGTTCCACCTCCATCAGCAAAGCAGATTAGCGAGGCGCTCTTAGATGCACAAAAGAATTGTTTTGCTGTGGGGCTAACCACCGTAACAGACTGTGGTATTAGCCATGAACTTATACCGGTAATAACAGATTTACAAAAAAGTAATCAGCTTAAAATGCGAATCTATGCAATGCTTTCTGACCAGGAGGCCAATTATGACTATCTGTTCAAAACCGGTGCGATAAAAACGGATCGTTTAAACATAAGATCCTTTAAAGTTTATATGGATGGGGCTTTAGGTTCTCGTGGTGCTAGTCTTTTACAGCCGTATTCCGATAAACCAAATACTTCAGGTTTTCTTTTGAGTGATAAAAAACATTTTGAGGAGGTGGCAATTAAAATAGCTGCAAAGGGCTTTCAGATGAATACTCACGCTATTGGGGATTCTGCAAACCGTGAGATCTTACATGTATACCAAAGAGTTTTAAAGGGCAAGAACGATGCCAGATGGCGTATAGAGCATGCTCAGGTAGTAAATGAGGCCGATTTTAAATTATTTGGCAATAATAATGTGATCCCTTCCGTTCAAAGCACCCATGCTACCTCAGATATGTATTGGGCCGCCGATAGGCTTGGCCCAAAGCGAGTAATAGGTGCGTATGCCTTTAAACAATTGCTTGATCAAAATGGCTGGCTGATTTTGGGTACCGATTTTCCTGTCGAAGATATTAATCCGATGTTAACCTTTTATGCTGCAGTTGTAAGAAAGGATACAAAGAGTTACCCTGAAAATGGATATCAGATGGAAAATGCACTTAGCCGTCAAGAGGCCATCAGAGGTATGACCATTTGGGCAGCAAAAGGAAATTTTGAGGAAAAAGAAAAGGGTAGTCTGGAGGCTGGTAAGTTTGCAGATTTTGTTATCCTTGATCAGGATTTGATGAATGGCGATGCGGCCTCGCTCTTTAAGGCTAAAGTTTTAAAAACCTATTTAAATGGTGAAAATGTTTATTCTAAATAAATTATTGAGGTTAGGGCCTGGATTTGTCCCTTTGTGTTTTTTAGTTTTATTTTCTGTAAGCGCCTGTGCGCAACCTGCTGAGCATGTCAGAAATGAAGCTTTCCTGATGGAAGAGAAAAATATTGAAAAATCAACAGTATTACTAAATAATGAAGGGAAACTGATTCCCCTTAAAGGTTTGCAGGATCTGACCATAGCAAGTGTCAATATCGGTTCGGCATATGCATCAGAGTTTGATAGTATCTTAACTAAATATACTCAGATCAAGCGATTTGAGTCTTCAGTGTATAATCATGATATGCTGACCTTCAATGAACTGAACGATGACCTTAAGTTTTACAATACAGTCATTATTCAGGTTACAGATCAGTCATTAAATGATCCAAGAACCATTCCTTTATTGCTGGATCTTCAATTGAATAAACAAATTGTTGTTTGCCTTGCTGGCGATGTTCAAAGTTTGAAATTATTGAATTTTTTAAAATCACCCCTGATCTGGTCAGAAAAGAAATATTCTGGATATGCCAATTTTGCTGCTCAGCTTATTTTTGGAGGAGTAAGAGCAACAGCAAAACTCAAACAGGATATTTCAGCAAAATATTTGTCGGGATTGGGTTTTGAAAGTAGCATAAGTAGATTAAAATACACAGTTCCGGAAGAGGTAGGGATCAACAGTGCAGCCCTCAATAAAATAGATGATATTGCTGCCGAAGCCATACGATCAAAGGCAGCTCCAGGTGCGGTTGTTATGGTGGTACTAGATGGTAAGGTGATCTATAATAAGGCCTTTGGTACCAGAACCTATACAGACCCCACACCTACGCGTATCAATGACATCTATGATCTGGCATCGGTTACAAAAACTTCAGCTACAACAATGGCTGTTATGCGGCTTTTTGAGCAAGAAAAGTTAAAGCTTGATACCAATGTGGGAGCTTATATTCCAAAGGCTCGTAATACTAATAAATCGGATATCTCTGTCCGTGAGGTGATGCTTCATCAGGCAGGTTTTATTCCGTTCATTCCCTTTTACATGAACCTGTTGGAAAGTGATTATAGACGCGATTCAACGGCAGCCTTTCCAACTAAGGTGGCTGATAATTATTTTATTAGAAAAGGATACTTTGCACAGGTAATGTGGCCTCAGATGCTGAAATCAACGCTGGCTAACCGTGGAAAATACGTTTACAGTGATTTGAGCATGTATTTCATGAAAGAAATGGTTGAGAGACAATCTGGTGTACCTATGGAAAATTATGTCATGGATCAGTTTTACAAGCCTCTTGGGATGACCAGAGCTGGGTTTAATCCGCGTCTTCGTTTTTCAAAAGAAGAGATTATTCCAACTGAAGATGATCGTACGTTTAGAAAAACATTGCTTGAAGGTTATGTCCATGATCAGGGAGCTGCTATGGTTGGAGGAGTATCAGGGCATGCGGGATTATTTTCAAGCACCAATGACCTCGCTATTTTATACCAAATGTTATTGAACAGAGGCTCTTATGGTGGCACTGAATACTTTAAACCCGCAACAGTTGATATGTTTACTGCCAGACAGTCAACGGTGAGCCGACGCGGGCTTGGTTTTGATCGCTGGGATCCTGAAAGTACCAAAGGATATCCTTCCAGATTGGCATCTCCTCAAACATTTGGTCATACCGGATATACAGGAACCTGTGTTTGGGTTGATCCAAAGTATAAACTGGTCTATATTTTTCTGTCGAACAGGGTAAACCCCGGAGTTAGTGCTAAACTAATTGAACTGAATATCCGCGGAAGAATTCAAGATGTGATCTATGAGGCGATAGCAAACTAATCAGTGTCTGTGGATTTCAAGATAGTTTTTTTAGCATAGTTAACATTACGCTCTCTTTTGATTAATTTATTGGTTCATTGTCAAGTTTATCTGTTAATAGATACTGTTAGCTTCATTTTTATTAAATTTGCCTCTAGGTAAAAACCATTATGAAAATTGGAATTGTATGTTATCCTACCTTTGGGGGTAGTGGGGTGGTAGCCACCGAATTAGGTAAGGCCCTGGCTGATAATGGGCATCAAGTGCATTTTATAACGTACAGGCAGCCGGCGCGTCTCGATTTCTTTTCTGAGAACCTATTCTATCATGAAGTTTCAGTTTCTAACTATCCATTGTTTGATTATCCACCTTATGAACTTGCACTAGCAAGTAAACTGGTAGATGTAGTCAGATTTGAGAAACTTGATCTTTTGCATGTTCATTATGCTATTCCGCATGCATCAGCAGCTTTTATGGCTAAACAAATTCTGGCCACCTTCGGTATTCATATTCCGGTAGTGACTACGCTTCACGGAACAGATATTACTCTTGTTGGGAAAGATCCTACGTATAATCCCGTTGTAACTTTTTCTATTAACCAATCTGATGGTGTTACTGCAGTTTCAGAAAATCTGAAGGCAGATACCTATAAGCATTTTGATGTCAATAAAGATATCAAAGTGATACCCAATTTTATTGATCTGGAGCGTTTTAGCTTAAAGGTTAAAGATCATTTTAAGCTTGCAATAGCACCCAATAACGAACGGATAATAGTACATACCTCAAATTTCAGAAAAGTTAAAAGGACTCAGGATGTAGTCCATATTTTCGAAAAAATTCAAAAGGAAATACCCTCCAAGCTTTTAATGGTTGGCGACGGGCCTGAGCGTGTGTATTGCGAACAGCTTTGCCGTGATCTTGAGATTTGTAAAAATGTCCGTTTTTTAGGAAAGCAGGATGCCGTAGAAGAAATACTTTCAGTTTCTGATCTGTTCATTATGCCATCTGAATCAGAAAGTTTCGGATTGGCAGCTCTTGAGGCTATGGCCTGTAAAGTTCCTGTCATCACCTCAAATGCGGGTGGTTTGCCAGAGTTAGTTATTAATGGTGTT
>CAMDQV010000030.1 GCA_945906015.1 Pedobacter schmidteae
TTATATTTTGATAATGAATAGATTGATGTATAAAATTATCGTCGCAAGTATGCTCTTATCAAGCCCTGCTCTTGCCCAATGGCAGGTGGGGGTGGCAAAAGCTGATATAAGCCCTCTTGAATCAGTTCCTTTGGCAGGTTATGGTGGTAAAACACGGATGTCTAAAGAAATTATTCATCCAATCTGGCTTAAAGCAGTGGCTATAAAAGATTCAAAAGGAGAAACTTCTGTATTGGTAACTGCTGATCTGGTTGGTCTAAGTGATAAAATGGTTGGTATTATTGCAAGTAGTGTAATTGAAAAATATAAGATTCCAAGAGCCAACCTTATTTTAAATACTTCTCATAATCATTCTTGTCCGGTAACGGAAGATGTTTTATGGCTATATTATGAATTGACTCCGGAGGAAATGGCTGCAAAAGATCGTTATACCGCAATGATTTATAAGCGTTATGATGAGGTTATTTCTAATGCAATCAAAAATATGGAACCTGCAGAGTTGCATTATGAGCTTGGACTTGCTGGTATTGCGGTAAATCGTCGCAGGTCTCGCGGTTCAGAATCCCGGGCATTTGGCGGGCAGGTTGATCAGGATGTGCCAGTTATCACGGTCAAATCTGGCAATCAGTTAAAGGCTGTTCTATTTGGTTATTCCTGTCATACAACCGCCTTAGGCGGCTTGAGTATCAATGGAGATTATGCTGGCTTTGCTCAATTGGAATTTGAGAAAGCTAATCCGGGTTCAATAGCCATGTTTGTTCAGAATTGCGGCGGCGATGCTAATCCATTGCCACGTATTCGAGGAAACGACGAAGAGGCAACTAGGCTTGCTTCTATGTATGGGAGTATTCTGGCTGAGTCTGTCCGTCAGGTAATTAATGCACCCATGAAACCATTATCTGGACCTCTGACTGCCGTTATTGGCGAAACAGAACTCTTTCTTCAACCAGGTGTTCCATTAGCAGAACTTAAGAAACAATTGCCCGGACTAAACGGTATGACTAAACGTGAAGTTGAGCATCAGATAGATCAATACGAAAAGCAGGGTGCTCCTCCTGATAGGGTAAAATATCCGATCCAGGTATGGGGATTTGGAACTGACTTTACATTTATTGCGCTAACAGGTGAAACCGTCGTTGATTATTCCCTGAAGTTTAAAGGTTTATATGGATGGAATGATACCTGGGTATTTGGATATAATAATGATCTTCTAAGTTATGTTCCTAGTTTAAGAGTACTTAAAGAAGGAGGTTATGAGGGAGACAGTGGTATGGCTGAATATGGTCACCGGGCGCCATATACTGAAACTGTTGAAGAACAGATCTCAAAAAAGGTAGATGAATTGGTAAAAAAAACCAGACAATGATTTAAGAATTAGTAAATCAATTAACTGATATTTTTTTTCTGAATGGGTCTTTTTTAGATTTTCTGGTCTTATTAATAATTCTTAGCGATTTGATTTAATTAAACATCCGAAATGATGAAGTTGCAATCTGAAAATGGTATTGGCAGAAGACGATTTCTTGGCACAAGTGGTTTAACTTTACTTGCTGCTTCTGTGTCGGGTATTGTTTGTAATGTTCCCAGTAAGGATGAAGATAAAGAGATCACAGAGAGCTTTCAGGCGGATGGTTGGAAATCAATCATGGAGGATGCTAAAAAGTACCGTAAAATAGATGCTCATAATCATGTGTGGACTGGCAGTAATGCATCGCAGGTTGATGAGAGTTGTGAGATTCTTGGAATTACAAAAGCCGCTTGTTCCATACCTGGCGGTAAAACTGTTGGAGATATTCGCGCCAATAACGATATAATTATCAAGGCTATGAACTCTCATCCTAAAAGGATCCTGGGTCAATGTTATATTAATCCATTATTTAAAAAGGAGTCTTTAGATGAAATTGACCGCTGTGTGGATAATGGAATGGTCATGCTGGGTGAGCTTTATGATGCGGTAAAGATCAATGATCCACTTTATTATCCTATTATTGAGCGATGCATCAAACACAAAATTCCAATGATGCTACATGGTGTAACCACACTTGGTAACTGGCGTCCTGGTTACTTGCCTACTAATCCGCCAAATTCTTCAGTACCTGAAGATTTCGTAGAAATTGCAAACAGGTATCCAGAAGCAATGATCATTTGTGGCCATATTGGAGGGGGAGGAAACTGGGAATATATGTGTAGGGTCTTACAAAAAGCTCCAACACTTTATCTGGATACCAGCGGCAGTGTAAGTGATGAGGGAATGATCGACATGGCTGTAAAATATCTTGGTGCTGATCGTTTGCTGTTTGCCACCGATATGAATTATGAAACAGGTGTCGGAAAAATCATGTGGGCTGATCTGAGCGAAAGCGATAGAAAAAAGATATTCTTTGAAAATTTCAACAATTTATTGAGAAAGGCGGGTAATCATGCTGATTGATATTAATGCATTTGTTGGAAACTGGCCATACAGGCCTCTCAGAGGCAATAATATGGCAGATATGCTTCTGCGAATGAATAAATTTGGAGTTGATAAGGCTATTGTTTCTAATTTAAATGGCTTGTTTTATGTCGATTCTCAGATTGCAAATGAAGAGCTGTTTGCTGAATATTCTTCAAATAAAACATTTAAAGATCGATTTATACCATTTGCTACCATAAATCCTACTTTACCCTGGTGGCGAGATGCTCTGGAAATATGCCATAAAGAGTTTGGGATGAAAGGGATTCGGATATTTCCGCTTTATCATCATTATAAGATCACTGATGATGTTTGTATTGAACTGGTAAATGCAGCAAAAGCATTGGATATGCCGGTTTCAATTCCTCTACGTATGACTGATTTGAGAGAACGGTCATGGCTGGATGTGGATAAGGCAATCAGCTATAATGATATTGCTTCATTGGTCAGTAAAGTTCCTGATGCAAAATATATGGTTTTAGAAGCTAGGGTAACTGATGGTCAAGAACCCACAACAGATGAATCATTAAAGATTCTGAGGGCGGCCGATATACTTTTCGATACATCCAGGGGTAGTGGTGTTCCAGTCAAAGGGCCGAATAGTGAGAGCCTGACTTACCTACTTGAAAATCTGGGCCTTGATAAATTGGCTTTTGGAACAGAAACACCATTTGTTGACTACTCTTCTCCTTTTTTAAGGCTCGGGGTATTCAAGGCCGTTGATGAAAAAACGAAACAAATGATCTGGTCAGGGAATGCCCGCCGGATGCTCAACCTATAATTTATAAAAATTTTATTTAATAAATAGTACAAACTATATCAACTAATGAAAAAACAACTCATCCTTCAATTTGCGGCAATTTGTTTGGTTTTAAACCTTGCTTATGCACAAAATCTGGTAAGTCGGATACCCTTTACCCTCTCCAATGATTTTGAAACTGGTGAGCTTTTTGGTTGGGAAACCTATCCTTATGCTCAGGATATAGCTTTTGATGCGCTGTATTTTGCAGTAAAGTCTCCGACTTATAAGGACAGCAAATATGCCCTTGCCCGTCCGTTTAAAGCCCATGATGTCAATGAATTATATCAGGGATTTACAAGACGTTTAAACCTGTATACGGTTTCAGACAGCAGGGTGAAAGCTGCTGTTTATTTTCAGAGTGACCGTAATGCGGAGTCCCTGGAACTTTCTCTTGGAACCTTTGAGGGCAAGCGTTACTTCCACAAGATTAGTAATCCAAAAGCAAATTCCTGGTTAGAACTGGATCTGCCGATTTCAGCATTTAAGCTGGATGGCAAGTCCTTGGGTGCCAATGAGCATATTCAGGTAATTACGTTGAAAGGAACGTACCCTATTGTAAACTATCTGTACACCTATACGATCCTGATGGATGATTTCAGTATCAATGGTGAGCGCGACAGACAATTTATTGCTACTACGCCCAGCTCTACCAATCTGGATATGTTCGATGTAACGATTTTGAATAAACACTTTTTCTATGGAGATAACATCAGCCTTAAAGTAGCGCCTGAAGGAAATTCAAGCTTACAGCAGGTTAAGGGAACTTTAGTAGACAGTAAAGGAAAAATCGTTAAGGATAATATCTCATTCAGCCGCAGTGGAAATGAATGGGCAAATATAGCCATCTATAAACTTTCAGAAAAGGATGCCCGCGGTCAGTGGGAGATCCGTTTAAAAGGTGAAGATAATCAGGGTGGATCAGTAAACTGGGCTATACGTTTTCTCATGCCCGGAAAACAGATAAGTGGTCACCCGAGGCTATATTTCTCTGCTGAGGAGATTAAAAACCGTCTGGCAAATGAAAAGTCGCCGGTTGCTAAAAAGATTCTTGACAATGCTTTGTCTCACACAGATTTTATGAAAGTGAATGTTGATGCAATCAATGAAGGAATAGATATGACTGCCGAAAACCTTGTTGGTGGTCCGCATTCAAAAACTTCAGTGGGTTTCAATTCCTATGCACTTTGGAATAGTCCTAATTCTAAGCTTGGAAATGTAATTGAGGAAGGCAGCTTCCAGTACACTTTTAAAGGTGATCGTGCGGCGGGTGAGCAGGCTAAAAAGGCATTGCTGAAACTTTGCTCATTCAAAAAATGGAATGCAGACTGGATGCTGGAACGTAAATTCTGGACTTATTATCCGGTAGGTTATACAATCAAGCCTGTTGCTTATGGTTATGATATGCTTTATGACTTGCTTTCCGAATCAGAGCGTGCATTTGTACGGACCGCCATAATGGAAAAAGGTTTGAAAATGTTCCACCGCGATATGGTTGAAATGAACCGCATGCCTTCTAACCAAACCAATCACATCGCAGTACTGGCAGGAGGTATGGGTTTGGCTGCAACCGCTATTTATGGAGATGATCTTTCTAATCCGAATCTGGAACCATATATTTCCGGTATCCTGACTAAAACTAAAACCTTTATTGACCGGACTTATTATGAGGATGGTAGTTATGGTGAGCCAAAAAGTGGGTATATGAATATGGCAAGCCAGGATATGGGTGAGTTACTTCCTGCTTTGGAACGAAATTTTGGAGTGGATTATTCTACAACTACCAATTTTCAAAATTTTTATAAGTATCTTATTCAGGCTACCTATTCAAATGGTTTAATGCAGGATTTTGGTGATGGTGGTGGATCAAAGGGAGCACATGTGGATATTGGCGGGCAGATTCACTCCTGGTGGTTGGTCAACCGAACAAAAAATCTGTACCTCTATAATTATGTAAAATCATTCTGGGAAGCCGGGAAGGGGGGGTACCTGAGTTATGTTTGGTACAGAGATGATATCACACCGGTATCAAGAGAAACATTGCCTCCTTCCAAGTTCTTTACTGCTCAGGGTATGGTTATGCGTTCGGGTTGGGATGATGCAGCCATGGTATTGAGTACCCGTGTAGGACCAAACTCAAATCATTATCATTATGATCAGGGAAGTTTCCAGATTATGAAAAATGGTGAAACTTTACTGACTGATCCTTCATACGGACCATTGGGTTATTATGCAAACCTTGAATATCTTAGCTATCACGTTCAGGCGAATGCTCATAACGTCATGCTGGTTGATCATGATCCTGAAAGTCAAACTCCTGCTCATTACGATAATGGTATTAAAGCCCTTATCGAATGGCCAACAGTACAGCATTTATTCAATGGTAAAGATGCTGATGGAATTGAAAGCGAGCTGAGTTCAGTGTACAAGGGTAAACTTGAAAAATATTCACGTACCTTACTTTACACCAAGACAGGTCCTATTTTCTTATTTGATGAAGTGAAAAGTAAATCTGCAAAAGGGCATGTTTATGATTGGTTGTTCCATGCCCCTCCGGGAGAGAATTACCAGACTGCGATCTCTTATGATAAAGGTCGTATGATTATCGATCGTCCAAATGCTAAATTGACGATGGATGTGGTGAGTCCGGAGATCATTGCCTCTAAGATTTATGATAAGAGTGCCGGTTTGGGGAAAGGATTCTATGAGTCATTCCTTGATCTGGCAAGTAAGCCTGATTTGAATCAGGTTAATTTCCTTGCAGTTATTTTACCAGAGTCTAAACCGGCTTCAGGTCCTGCTCCTGTAACTACTAAGCTGGAAGCAGCGGGATGGATCGGTGCTAAAATTGTTCATGCTGCTGGCTCTGACATTGGTTTCTTCAGAACCGGAACAGAAAATGGTGCAGCAGCAGGTTTTACTACCGATGCAAAGAGATTTACTGCTTCTTATGACTTATCTGGTGCGCTTCAGAAGATTTATTATGAAGGAAGCTCGATTTCTGGTAACGGTTTGTCTCTTATTGCAGACGTTAGTACAAGAGGTACAATGGCAATTGTTAGTTCAGGAATTGATGGTGAAATCAAATCAGGGAAAGGATGTAACCTAAAGGTTTTGGTTTCAGGTAAACCATCTTCTGTTCTGCTTGGTGGTCTGTCTGTTACAAATTGGACATATGACGCAGGATCAAAAACTGTTTCTTTGAAATTACCGGCAGGTACTGTTGCATTGAAAATCAACAAATAATGAATTTTAGCTCTGTTTTACAGAGTATTGCTTTTCTGTAATTTTAAATATTCCGGATCTTCATCTTAAAATGGAGGTCCGGTATTTTTATTAATGGGTAATTAAAAACATAAGCTCGATTTAGGGTAAATGAAACCACATAGAAACATAGAGTTAAATGATCTATGCGTACTATGCGGTTAAAAATTAAGGATTTATACTATGACTCCAAAAACCATTTTTAAAATTATCCTAGTTTATATCGCAAGCCTTGCCGGAATCATGGAAGGTTTTTCTACAGATTTTGTGAGTCCTTACCCAAAAGGATCATTTAAATCTGATACCTTGAAATCTAAAGTTGAAACCTGGACAGCAGCAGAATTATGGGCAAAATCTGTTTCTCAGAATCTAAAGCTTGAGGATAATGCAATAGTACTTGAGGATAATCTTTTGATTGAAAATGATGCAGCCGGTTTAGGATCAATCCGTTCTGAAGCCTGGGATACCCTCTCCAAAGGTCGTATCATAAGGAAAGTTCTAGAATTGCCGGTATTGCCTGCCAAGAATGCATGGATAAGCATGCTCATTTATCCCATGGTGCCTACTGAGCCAATGAGTGGTGGAACGCTTGAATTTAGGGTTAATGGGAATAAACCTATTATTTATGAATTACGGCACTTCTGGACATCAGTTCCGGTTCCTGTAGCTTATTTTAAAAAGGGCAGAAACCTGATTGAGCTTAAGGTACACAAGCAGAATGAAAAATTCAGGATTCCAATGGCTTTAAGTTCTGTTAATACTGCTAATATTGGTCAGCTTGCCTTGCACACCAGATATAGTGAACGAAGCAGCGACAACGGAAAAACCTGGAATTATGCAGGTAGCTCATCCAATATAGCCGAATATCCAATTCGTTTAAAGATACAGGCTTATGCCAAAAAAGCCTGGCTGCAAACTCCGGTAATTAATCTCGCTGATAAAGCTTTTAAAGAAGTGATGTATTTTCCTGTTAACGTGGAAGTTGTGGAATTAATACCACGAATCTTAAATAAAGAAGGCTCAAAATGGCAAACACGAATAAGAAGCGGAAATACTCATCAACCTGAAGCAGGAGGATGGACTGCCTGGCAGAATTTTGACGGTTCAACTTTGCCAGCAGAAGGAAAGCATCGCTTCGTTCAACTTGAGTATAATATTGATCCGGGTACCGGAAACAGTACGCCCAAAATTTTGGGACTTGATTTGAAAAGTAAATGGCAAAGTAATTCAACAGGCGCAGGTATTTTTATAACTGAGGTAAAAAATTACCCGATGATCCGCTCTTCATTTGATTTTGTTCACGAGAACCCTGCATTGCCTGAACTACAAGAATTCAGGAAGCAATTTAAACTTGATCAGGTAGTGGATGGTGCAAAAACAGAATGGGAAAAAATCAAACGATTGCGAGCATGGACAGCCGCAAATTGGGATTGGTTTCTGCCCAATTCTGAATTTGAAGATTTTTTAAGCTGGGATGCGAGTAAAATACTTAGCGGTCCTACCGCACCGGGAAATTTATCAAAAAGGGGAGGTAATTGTCTCCATTATGCCATTGTGTTTGCACAGGCCTGCCAGAGTTTTGGAATTCCGGCACGTATAGTTAATACAAATTATGCCATTTGGGGCGGACATGAACTTGTCGAGATCTGGTCGCGGGATTATGAAAAGTGGATTATGGTAGATCCGAATTTTGATTCGATGTTCTATCTTAAAAAGGATGGAATTCCTTTGAATATTCTGGAATTACATCAGGTGTTTTTGGAAACCTATTATCCCGATAAAGAACGTGTAGACAGAGATTTGTGGTCTTTCGAAGATAGAGATCGTCGGGCAGAAAAGATCAATCCTGAAACACTTCCAATCCGGATTGAAGTAGGAGGGAATGCCTATTCCGGGCAGATCAACAAGGATTATGTCTGGTGGAAGTCTACATTTAATAAATCTAATTCTGGATATTCGGGTGGTTATGGCTTTTATAATACTGCAGAAGTACGCTGGCTCCCACGAAGTAATTGGTTAAGTCAAAAACTGCCGCTGCCGGTTACCCATGGCAGAACTCATTGGGGATGGGATGGATATTACGCATGGACTGATGATCAAACACCTGAAACACCCGAGCATCGGTATTTTGTGAGGAGAGAAAAGGATATGTATGCTAGGCTTTGCAGTGTAGATTTTAGTGTAATTCAGATCAGTGAGGGTTTGCTAAATATCAATATGGCCACTGATACTCCGGGATTTAAGCATTTTGAAATAACAATCAATAAGGATATCATCTATGAAAAAATGCCTTCTGTTTCAGTTAAATTAAAATCGGGAGTCAATACCATTGAGATTAGAAGTGTCGATCTTTTGGGTAATCAAGGTTCGAAAAGTATCCTGAAGGTTAATTATAAACTGCCAAATTAATATTGTGCAGATAAATTTTATTCTATAGCGCCATGTTAGATTAAAATATTTTAAATACGGATAGGACATTCAATCTAATCGAGGTCATAAACATATGAGCTCTTGGTTTGAATTATTTCAAATAAAGGGATTTGCAATAATTCAAATAATTCATTAACATTAATAAGCTAAAACCTGTTATTTTTCTATTTTAGGGAATCGTTATAACAGGAACGAAAAAATATGGACAGGATTCTAAAAATACACAACGGTAAAATTTTAACCCCTTATAGGGCATTTGATGGTACAGTATTAGTTCAGGGTGGAAAGATTCTTGAAGTTGCTGAAGGGGATATTGAAGTTCAAGATGCAGTAGAGATTGATGCTAAGGGGAACTATATTTCTCCCGGATTTATTGATATTCACGTTCATGGAGGTGGTGGTCATGATTTTATGGATGGCTCTGAAGAGGCATTTCTAAAGATCGCCGAAACACATGCCATGTATGGAACAACGGCACTGATGCCAACCACATTAACAAGTGAGCTTGACGAACTTTATAACACGCTTGAAATTTACAAACAAGCTGATAAAAACAATAAAAAGGGCGCTCAATTTCTGGGAATGCATCTTGAAGGGCCATATTTTGCATTAAGCCAGCGTGGTGCTCAAGATCCTAGATATATCCGAAATCCTGATCCAAAAGAATACATGGATATTCTTTCACGCTCCTCAGATATCAAAAGATGGAGTGCTGCTCCCGAATTAAAAGGTGCAATTGAATTTGGTAACCATTTACGCTCAAAAGGTATTCTTGTGGCAATGGCTCATACCGATGCAATCTATGAAGAAGCATTAGTAGCATTTGAGGCTGGATATACCCTGGCAACCCATTTTTATTCCGCTATGTCAGGGGTTTCACGCAGAGCATGTTTCAGATATGCCGGAGTAATTGAAACTGCCTATCTGCTTGATGAGATGGATGTAGAGATTATCGCAGATGGAGTACATCTTCCAGCACCCTTATTAAAACTGATCTATAAAATTAAAGGCCCTGATCGTATTGCGCTAATCACCGATGCTATTCGTGCGGCTGGGATGCCTCCAGGAGATAGTATTATTGGAAGTAAACAAAATGGATTAAAAGTGATTATTGAAGACGGGGTAGCTAAACTTCCTGATCGTTCTTCTTTTGCCGGAAGTGTTGCTACTACCGATCGTTTGATAAGAACGATGATCAATATGGCAGATGTTCCATTGCTCGAAGCGGTTAAAATGGCTTCTCAAACTCCCGCTAATATTTTAGGTTTGGGCGCATCTAAAGGATCCCTGATTTCTGGTAAAGATGCTGATATTGTTATTTTCGATAGCAACATCAATGTCAGTACAACCATTGTTCAAGGAAGAGTTATTTACAATAAAGAAAATTAATACAAGTATAGAAATTATAGACTACCACAAATGAGAGAGATTAATAAAGATAAATTAAACGTAAAAATATATAGTGGAAGACCGGAACTTGGTTCTGCCGCTGCCGAAATACTGACTGCAAAAATTTCTGAGTTATTAAAAACAAAAGAATATATCAATATCATTTTTGCTTCTGCTCCTTCACAAAATGAGTTTTTAGCCGAATTGCTAAATAAAAATATTGAATGGAATAGAATCAATGCCTTCCATATGGATGAATACATTGGTCTGCATCCAGATGCTTCACAAGGCTTTGGGAATTTCCTTAAGGATAGATTATTTACTAAGGTTAATTGTCGTGAGGTTAATTATCTAAACGGAAATGCAACAGATCCGCAAGACGAATGCAAAAGATATTCAGATCTGTTGATCAACTATCCAACCGATATCGTTTGCCTTGGAATAGGAGAGAATACTCACCTTGCTTTTAATGATCCGCATGTGGCAGATTTTAATGATCCATTGATTGTTAAGGTTGTTGATCTCGATCAGGATTGTCGCTCTCAGCAGGTAAATGATGGATGCTTTGCAACTATTGATGATGTACCTACACATGCGCTCACAATCACGATGCCAGCATTGTTTAAGTCAACTTTTGCCTATGCCATTGTGCCCGGTAAATTTAAGGCTAATGCTATTTACCATACCCTTAATAGTGATATCAGCGAATTGTATCCTTCAACAATCCTGCGGAAACATGATCATGCTGTACTTTTTATAGATGAGGATAGCGCATCAAAATTATAAATAAACCCTTAATTCAAGGTCCAATTAACCCTATTACATAACAAAATTTAACATGAGCAAAAACACTTCAGTAACAGCAGGTTCTTTAAGTCAGAAAGACACCATTACCGGCATGATTATCATTGCATTTATGTTTTTTATGTTTGGATTTACTTCCTGGATAAATGCGATCCTGATTCCCTATTTTAAGATTTCCTTTGAGCTTTCGCATGTTCAGTCTTATCTAGTAACCTTCGCATTTTATATTTCTTATTTTATCTTTTCAGTACCGGCTTCTTTTCTGTTAAAAAAAATAGGATTTAAAAAAGGGATGATGATTGGCTTCTGGGTTATGTCATGCGGAGCTTTTTTGTTTGTGCCTGCAGCTATTAAAATGACTTATGAACTGTTTTTACTGGGCTTGTTTTCAATAGGTGCTGGGCTTGCATTGCTTCAATCAGCGGCTAATCCATACATCACCATTTTAGGGCCTAAAGAGCGAGCAGCTCAGCGGTTCAGTATCATGGGCATTTGTAATAAGGGTGCCGGTATTCTTGCTCCCTTGTTATTTGCAGCAGTGATTTTCAGAGCCACAGATAGCGGCATGCTTGATAGTCTGGATACAATGACTCCAGAACAGAAAAATATTGTATTACATGAATTGATACAACGAGTAATTGTTCCCTATGCTTGTGTTGGAACTTTTCTTTTTCTGATTGGATTATTTATCCGGTTTTCACCTCTTCCTGAGATCGATACCGAACATGAAAGTGAAGAACTGGCACAGGCAAATTCATCCAAGACCAGTATCATGCAATTCCCACACCTTGTTTTGGGAGCTTTCGCGATATTTTTACATGTTGGAACTCAGGTTATTTCTATTGACACTGTAATTAGTTATGCAGGTACAATGAACCTCAACTTGATTGAAGCCAAGGTTTTCCCATCCTACACCCTTACCGCACAAATCTGCGCCTATTTTATCGGAATCTTTTTTATACCTAAATTTTTCAGTCAGTTAACAGCCCTTCGGGTAAGTACAATTTTGGGTATTGTTTTAACATTTCTTATTATTTATGCCAAAGGCCAGGTTAATTTCCTAGGGCATACAACTGATATTTCAATATGGTTCGTAGTAATGCTTGGTTTGGCTAACTCACTAGTTTGGGCTGGTATCTGGCCGCTTGCATTAGATGGCTTAGGCAGATTTACCAAAATTGGAGCTTCATTAATGATTATGGGATTAGTCGGTAATGCCATATTGCCAATGGTTTATGGATATTTAGTCGATATTTTCAATGCCAGAGAGGCCTATTGGGTATTATTTCCATGCTATGTATACCTAGTATTCTATGCTTTCAGAGGTTATCGTTTAAGAAAGTGGACAAGTTAATCGCTTTTGCAGAAATCATTATACCGATTATTTAGAAATAGATCAAATGAAAAACAGTACTTTTCTACAGTTTGCAGCTTTTTTTCTTGTTGCTCTTAGTGTAAATGCACAGACAGGAGCTAAACCCGGACTTGCACTTGAGCCCTCAACCTATACCGAAAATTTTGAAGACCGGGAACTTGGAGCATGGGCATCCTATCCTCATTGGCAGGATATTGCTTATAATCAGGAGTTCAGACCCAATGAAATGGTACCCGGCGATCCCAATATTTCGGTTGTTCAAAAAGTTACTGCCTATACCAATGTAGATGCCTATGCCGGAGCACAAAAGCTTTTGGACATGTACCTTGTTCCTGGAGCAAAGTTGAATTTCAGATTTTATTTGAAATCAAATACCCCATCAGAGTCTTATAAAGTGCTATTTGCCGCAGGTGATGTAGGTAAAATTGAATATACCATCAATAAGCCCGAAAGGAACAAATGGGTTAACGCA
>CAMDQV010000031.1 GCA_945906015.1 Pedobacter schmidteae
CCCGGAAAAACTGCCATATCCAATACAGATGACATCATTCTTAATTCACCTTTGGGAGTTTTCTGTCCCATTGGATTTTCAAAATCCTGTCCCATCATGATCATTCCACCCCTTGGGCCTCTTAATGTTTTATGAGTGGTAGTGGTTACCACATGGCAATGTGGAAGCGGATCATTTAATAAACCACGTGCTATCAATCCGGATGGATGCGAAATATCAGCCAGTACTAGGGCACCGATCTGATCTGCAACTGACCTGATAAATTTATAATCCCAATCGCGTGAATAAGCAGATGCACCGCAAATAATAAGTTTAGGCTTCTCTTTAAGAGCAACTTCCTCCAATTTTTTATAATCGATTAGTCCACTTTCGCGATCCACTCCGTAAAAATTACCCTTATATAGCTTTCCCGAAAAGTTTACAGGCGATCCATGTGTCAGGTGGCCTCCATGCGAAAGATCAAATCCTAAGATTTTATCGCCAGCATTAAGCAAAGCAAGTAAAACAGCAGCATTTGCCTGAGCACCAGAATGGGGCTGTACATTTGCCCAACTGGCATTAAATAATTGTTTTGCACGCTCAATAGCAATATTTTCAACCTCATCAACAACCTCACAACCACCGTAATACCTTTTACCGGGTAAACCTTCAGCATATTTATTGGTTAGCACTGAGCCTGCAGCTTCCATAACCTGCTTGCTTACAAAATTCTCTGATGCTATTAATTCAAGGCCAGTTTCCTGGCGCTGCTGTTCCTCTTCTATCAGGCTGAATATAAGTTTATCTCTCTTCATGGATGGTTTAACGTGTTTGGGTTGGTAAAAGTATGAATAAAAATGATGTGCAAAAATACAAATTAAGAATTGATTGAACTGATTTTAGCTTCAATCCAAAAATTATTATATCCTAACCCGGTTTGTATAGAAATCAAATCTTGCTGAATCATTTCAAGCATAGCTAAAAAATTATAAACAAATTGAACCTTGTTTTCAGAATTGGATAATAATCCCTTGAAATCGAGTCTTTTATTTATTGAAAGGAGCTGATCTATTGCCTTTTTTTGCGTTTCAATCTGATAGGGATATTGTTCTACAATATGCTCCTGTTTAGTATCACGCTGTACACTTCTTTGAAAAACTTTATGATAAGTAAGCATCAGCTTATAAAGATCAAACGATTCAAGCTCCTCTCCAGGCTCTGCAATAAGAGCTATTTGCTGAAGGTCAGTAGCAATATTACCTCGTTTCTCTTGTTTAAACCGCTCGTCTTCAAATTCTTTGAGTTGCTCGGCTATACGTTTGAACTTTTTATATTCAATAAGTTTCTGAATCAGATCGTGCTTCAGATCAATTTCATTTCCTTCCTCATCTAGATCGGGACGAGGCAATAACATTTTGGCTTTAATACGCATCAAGGTGGCTGCAACAAAAATAAATTCGCTGGCTATCTCCATGTTCAATGAACTCATTTGATGCAGGTAGTCAAGAAAATCGTCTGTTATTCGGGCAATTGGAACATCCTGAATATCTAGCTCATCTCTTTCAATAAAGAATAAAAGTAGGTCAAAAGGGCCTTCAAACTGTGGAAGCCGTATCTCAAAACTATCTGTAGAAATCATACGTATTTCCAAAAATAAGAATTTGTAATTAGTTATCGACATCAGAAATAAGCCAGTTTCAACTACATTATAATTCAGAGTTAAAACAAACTGCCTTTTTTGACTTATAACTTATTACTTACAACTTATTACTTTCAACTTTCCCCTTTCAACTTTCAGCTTTCCCCTTTCAGCTTTCAGCTTCCAACTTTCAACTTATTACTTTCAACTTACAACTTACCACCTACAACTTATTGTCAAAAAAGTTATTTTTGTGATTCAAAATTTTATAATCCTACATGGAAGTTAAGGCGGGCGAATTTCTGGAACAAATCAATTATCCTTCAGACTTGAAAAAGTTTAAAGAGGATGATCTTGAACGTATATGTACTGAACTAAGACAATTTATTGTTGATACAGTTTCGGTCAATGGCGGTCATTTTGGCTCTAGCCTAGGCGTAGTAGAATTAACTGTAGCGCTGCATTATATTCTTAATACCCCTTACGACCAATTGGTATGGGATGTTGGACATCAGGCTTACGGACATAAAATTTTAACTGGCAGAAGGGCAACATTCCATACCAATAGAACTTATAAAGGGCTTAGTGGCTTTCCAAAGCGATCAGAAAGTGAATATGATACGTTTGGCGTAGGTCATTCATCAACTTCAATTTCGGCCGCCTTAGGGATGGCAGTAGCTTCCAATTACAAGGGTGAAAAAGATAGACAGCATGTTGCTGTTATTGGAGATGGAGCTATGACCGGTGGAATGGCATTTGAAGCACTCAATCATGCCGGAATCGAAAATTCAAATATCCTTGTTATCCTGAATGATAACTGTATGTCTATCGACCCAAATGTGGGTGCATTAAAAGAGTATTTAACAGATATAACCACTTCAAAATCATATAACCGTTTCAGGGATGATATCTCGCATGTGCTTACAAAAATATCTGAGCTTGGTCCCAACGCGCATGAAGTGGTTAAAAAGATTGAAAAAAGCATTAAAGGCGGTCTTTTAAAAAAGAGCAATTTTTTTGAAGCACTCAAATTCAGATATTTTGGTCCGATTGACGGACACGATGTAAAACATCTGGCAAAGGTACTTAAGGATTTAAAAGACATTCCCGGACCAAAGTTATTACATTGTGTAACCGTAAAGGGCAAGGGCTACTCATTAGCAGAAAAAGATCAAACCAAATGGCATTCGCCAGGTCTTTTTGATAAAATTACCGGCGAAATTAAAAAAACGCTATCCGATAAGCCTACCGCTCCAAAATATCAAGATGTATTTGGACTTACGCTGGTTGAATTAGCAGAAAAGAATTCAAAAATCATGGGTATTACCCCAGCTATGCCTTCAGGTTCATCGCTAAACATCATGATGAAAGCAATGCCAGATCGTGCCTTTGATGTTGGTATTGCTGAGCAGCATGCAGTAACTTTTTCGGCCGGACTTGCAACACGTGGAATGATTCCTTTTTGCAATATCTACTCAACATTTATGCAAAGGGCTTATGATCAGGTAATTCATGATGTAGCTATTCAAAAATTAAATGTTGTATTCTGCCTTGACCGTGCAGGATTTGCAGGTTCAGATGGCCCTACACATCATGGCGCTTATGACCTTGCTTACATGCGTTGTATCCCTAATATGATTGTTTCAGCACCTATGAATGAAGAGGAGTTGAGAAATTTAATGTTTACTGCCCAACAAGAAAACATGGGGCCATTTAGCATCCGTTACCCAAGAGGAAATGGAGTTATGCAAGAATGGAGACGCCCATTGAAAGCTATTGAAGTAGGAAAAAGTAGAACGATTTGCGAAGGTGAAGATATTGCTATTTTAACTATAGGCCATATTGGGAATGAAGCTGTAAAAGCCTGCACTGAGTTAAATACTGAAGGTATTCACCCCGCCCATTATGACATGCGATTTGCAAAACCAATTGACGAGGAATTACTTCACCAGGTTTTCAAGAAATACAACTATGTTGTAACTGTTGAGGATGGTTGCCTTCAAGGTGGTATGGGCACAGCTGTTCTTGAATTTATGGCCGACCATAATTATTCAGCCACTGTTGTCAGACTTGGAATACCTGATCAGGTTATCGAACATGGTGAGCAGCCTGAATTATGGGCTGAATGTGGATATGATTTTAATGGAATAATAAAAACGATTAAATCATTCGGAATAAGCAAGGCAACACGAGTAATGGCATCTTAAAACCATAAATCTTTAAAAATTTATATCTATTTAATATAAAATAGCCTTTTATTGTTTGCTTGTTAATCAGGCAAAATTATTGCGAGTGCAACATTAAATTTATCGCAGTAAAATTTTCTTCCTTACTACTTCAGATGCACTGTTTTTAAATAAAGGTTGTTTTTATAAAATAACGCTTTGAATTTTGTTTTGAGGTGAAATTATAGCTTAAGCCCTGTCCAATGCCGCGCAAGACAGTTAAGCAAATTTTTTCTTATCCGCCACGCTTGCACAGACCTTTAATAACCGTTTCTTCCGCATTGACTGGTGCGGCAATTACAGACCCAGCCTTCGCAGAACCTTTCATAGCAGCAGGCGCAGCGGTGGGATTTTGGTACTTTTTTCCTATAGAAAAAGGACTAGGCCCCCGCGGCTATGAGCTGAGAATAGCAATTTTAAAAAAATGATTTTTTAATTTTAAGAATGATTAGATATATAAAACTAAATACTTTGAAAGACAAGATTAGCTTTAATATCATAGTCCAATTATGTTTTTCATAAACAACCTGAAAATCTCTGGCTATATAATTATTAAATCCCTGTTTAACAATCTCCTGATTAAAAGAAATGTGTTCACAAATGGCTTCTTTTTGATTGATTGGATTCAAAACAGTTTTATACTGTAAATTCTTTATTGCCTGATAATTGTATATACCAACACCGCCAAAAGCAGAAATAACTTTATAAAAAGGCGATTTTTTAACATTTCTATTAATGGATTTAAATGTTTTATGTATTGACTCCGTTGAATAACTAAACTCATTCAACAGCGGATACTCCCACACCGCAAATATGTCATAATAAATTTCTGACAAACCAAAAGGAGTTTTCATTACGCTCATACCATTTGAAAAAATAGCCCCAGTCTTATTATCAAAAGCGTTAATTGCATTAATTAAACCTGTTAAAGAAATTTGAAGCACATCAATATCTATAACAATAACTAAATCAATTGGGTGTTTAACTTGTTTGATATAATCCAAATAAACATTTCTATAAGAAACCATTTTATCAATACGCTGAACGCTAGTCATTGGATTAACTATTAAATCACTTTTATCCGGAATTGTTTTAGTCCCATAATTGTTTGAAATTATAGTAACATTAGTACAATTTATTTTCCAGTCATTTAATAAATCCTTTGTGCCATCAATACTGTCATTTTCTACGACCACAACCTCAGACCATTTAAATTGAGCCCTGAATTTCTCAATCAAAGGAATATTAACCTTCAAAGAATCTTCGCAATTTCTTGCCAGCGCAGCAATTAGTATGTTCTTAGTAATCATTATGTCAGCAAAAATAAAGGATTATTTTACTTGAAAAGCAAATGCGCAATTAATAAAAATAGGAATCGGAAACAATGATGCGGTTGCCGCCAAATAAAACAAGCAGATAATTTATTCCAAAATCAATAATTCAATTAATTTTACTAGAATTGCGGTCAGAGATCTTTATAATCAAAACAAGTTAAGGCAAGAATGTTTATATTCCCTCTCATTTATTTTTCTTCCTTCCTGATCTCTTTAAAAAATCTTTTTTCTAGAAACAGCCAGGGTATTTTAGTGTTTTTGATTTTGGGTCTTCCCATCTATACCACAAGCCTTTCAGTTGCTATGCAACTGGGCTTTGGAAGTATCATCCCTTTTATGCAGCCTCTAAAAGAACTGATAATTCTGATCACTTTAGGTACAAGTATATGGGAATTGAATAGAAGAATTAGATTACAATCGGTTGATTATGCTATTCTTGCTTTCTTCATATACACCCTCCTGTACGTACTATTACCAATTGGAACATACGGTTTTGTAAATAAGCTTATTGCATTTAAAAGCTCCAGCTTCTTTACATTCATTTATTTTGCAGGCCGTTTATTTGATCCAGCAAAAATCTACATCAGCAAATACTTTCACTATATTCTGGCTGTATTTCTATGCGCCGCAGCTGTTTTATTCTTCGAAATAATAACGGATCAGCACTTTCAAAATCTAACCGGCTATGCAGATTATAACTTCTATTATTTCAATCAGGAGGCAAGCGGGCATTATGGACTTTCCTGGACTTTTGAAACATCCACCGGTTTGAAACGATTTGGCAGTTTTTTTGCTAACCCATTGGAATTTGCTGCTGCAACATTACTAGCCCTAGCAGTAGCTGCAGGCCTATATACAACTGATGATAACCAAATTAAAATAGACAAATTTGGACTACTAGCGATCCTCGCTACCCAGTTTGCCATCTTCTTTGCGCTGTCTAGATCATCACTGGCAAGTTATTTTATCATGATCTTCATTTATGCCCTGATCACTAAAAAGAAGATTGTTCTAAAAATAATTTATGGCATCTGCATAATGGTCATGCTATATTTTATATTCTTTATGCTGATTATGAACCCCGATTTCTATGAATTTATCATGGAAACAATAACCTTCACTAATCCATCAAGTGTAGGACATGTTCTTGCCTGGATTGAAGGTGCAGAGGCTATTTTGGCAAATCCCTTAGGTCTCGGGCTTGGAAATTCAGGCAGAGTTGCATCGAGCCTGAGTGATACGGTAGGAGGAGAGAATCAGTACATCATCATTGGTGTGCAAACCGGCATCATAACCTTATTACTGTACCTTTGGATACATATTTATTTTATTAAAACATGCTGGGAATGGTATCCTAAATTAACAGGAAAAGAGAAGCAGGTATGCTTGAGTCTGCTTTTGATGAAAATTGGTTTTATTATCCCATTGCTTACCTCAGAATTAGAATCTTCGGTATATATTTCTTACCTGAGTTGGTTTTTATCCGGGCTTTTCATACACATGATTTCTGAACCGAAACTAAAAGAACAAGAATCAAAAATAGTGTAGAAATAATTCATACCTAAGTATTATTGCCTAATTTTACTGAATATATACTGTCTTAAATGCCCAAAAAACTAAAAATTGGAATTGATATACGTGATCTTCGGATCGCAAAAACAGGTTCCAAAACATATTTAGAAGAAATATATCACCAATTTAAAAGCGGCAATTACGATTGTGACCTCGTATATTTTGATACCTCATTCTCCGTTTATACCGGACGTTTTAAACTATTAAAACTAATTGAACACATCCGATTTATTTTTTGGAAACAAGTCATTCTTCCAATAAAAGCTAGGATAAACAATGTTGATATCCTGTTCTGCACAGATTATTTTGTACCCTATTTCACTCCCGGATTTAAAGCCATTCCAGTTTTTTACGATGCCTTTTTTTACGAATATTCCAGCCATTATAACTCCAGCTGGTTGAAATTATTCAAGTGTATTGGAGTAAATGCTGCAAAAAAAGCACCCATCATTATAACTATTACAGAGTATACCAGAAGCAGAATTTCTTATTTCACAGGTATTCATAAGGATAAAATCAAGGCCATTCATCTGGCTCCAAAAAAGATGGCGGTTGCCGAACCTGAACCCAACTATGTTCCCAGTTTTTCAATACCTTCCTCAAAATTTATTTTACATGTAGGCACACTTGAAAAAAGAAAGAATTTAGTACGCCTAATTGAAGCCTTTAAGCTCATTCATCTGGCAGGACACACCGACTACACCCTGGTTTTGGTTGGACAACCTAGTCCAAAACATGACATGGACGATAGTGATGCCATTCATGAAACTATACATAGGCTGGGGTTAAAAGATCACGTTATAACATCTGGCTATGCAAGCGATAACGATCTGGCTTATTTTTATAAATATGCAGAAATGTATGTTTTTCCGTCAATTAATGAAGGCTTTGGACTTCCAGTGCTAGAAGCATTCCATCATCAAATACCAGTAATTGTTTCAGACAACACCTGCCTTCCTGAAGTAGGTGGTGATGCCACTTTATGCTTTGACCCCTTTAATGTTGAAGACATTAGTCTTAAAATAAGAGAACTTATTGAAACCCCGGGATTAAGGCAAGAACTTATCCAAAAAGGCACATCAAGACTTAAATTATTCTCCTGGGAAAAAAATACACAAGAATTAATTAAAACATTTCAATCAGCTGTCAATAAATTTTAGCATTTTCGTAAATTATTTATCATTTACGGCGTTATTCTGCAAAGAATAAACATTTTTAAACTAAATAAGTGAAGAAAGCTTTAATATGCGGGGTTTCCGGACAGGATGGTTCATTGCTCGCTAAATTTTTACTGGGAAAGGGTTATCAGGTTTTTGGAGCCTCTAGAGATGCCCAGACATCTTCATTCATCAATTTAATTAACCTTGGGATTAAAGACGACGTTACCCTGATCTCCATCAATATCACTGACTTTGGTAATACTCTGGAATGCATCAGCAAAATAAAACCTGACGAAGTATATAATCTAGCTGGGCAGAGCTCGGTCAGACTATCCTTTGATCAACCTCATGAAACTCATGAAAGTATAAGTACCGGCAACCTCAATCTTTTGGAGGCAATCAGATTCAGTAATTTGCCCATTAAATTATATAATGCAGGGTCAAGTGAGTGTTTTGGAGACAGCATTATTCCTGCAAACGAAAACACTATTTTTCACCCAAGAAGTCCGTATGCCATTGCAAAAGCAACAGCATTCTGGCAGATTGACAACTACCGCGAAGCCTATAAACTTTTTGCGTGTACAGGAATTCTTTTCAATCACGAATCTCCGCTAAGACCAGATCACTTTGTAACTAAAAAAATTATTGCCGGTGCCTGCAAAATATATCGTAATCAATCTCAAAGAATTAGTCTGGGTAATATCAATATTGAACGTGATTGGGGCTGGGCACCAGATTATGTGGAAGCCATGTGGCTAATGATGCAAAAAGATCAACCAAAAGATTATATCATTGCAACAGGAAAAAGCCATACACTGAAAGAATTTATTGACATTACATTCAAAATTCTTGATCTTGATTGGGAAAAGCATGTGGTAATAGACGAAATTCTGAGAAGGCCTACAGATCTTCAGATAGGACGAGCAGATCCGAGCAAAGCAACTAATGAGCTGCAATGGAAAGCAAAACTTGGCCTGAATGAGATCATTGAAAATATGATTGAGCATGAATTAAGCTATTCCAATTATAGCACACCAAATTCATACTTATAATCCGGATACAATATTAAATTTGTAGAGATAAATTTTGAAAACCTGATAAGCAGGCGCTCAAAATAAATGTCTTCTTGTCAAAACTATATGAAATCAGAAACTTCATTCCTGCGACGATACAAATTTATACTAGAACGTTTTCCCTCCGAATGGCAAACTGCTGATATCCTAACAACTTTTTTCAGGCTTTCATTTTTTTTCATGCGCGGTATGTTTGAGCGTTTATTCTTTAAAAGCTCAAAGGGCTGGGTAATGGTAGGCAAGGGTGCATCTATTCGATATGCGCGCCATTTAAGTGTAGGACGGGATTTTATTGTAGAAGATTATGCCGAAATAAACTGTATGACCTATAGAGGTATTGTAGTTGGCGATCGTGTAACTATTGGAAAACATGCAATCATACGGCCAACAAATATCTACGGTTCAGCAATTGGCGAAGGACTAAAAATAGGCAATAATTCAAGCATTGGTCCATATTCGTATATCGGTTGTTCAGGCTATATTGAGATTGGTGATAATGTGATGATGTCGCCCAGAGTAAGTATTTATGCAGAGAACCACCTGTTTGATAGACCCGATTTGACCATAAAAGAACAGGGAGTTAAAAGAGAGTTTGTAAAAATTGAAGACGATTGCTGGATAGCCGCAAACACAGTAATTTTGGCAGGCGTAACCATTGGCCGCGGATCAATTATTGCAGCCGGCAGCGTAGTAACTAAAGATATTCCACCCTACAGTATTGTTGGAGGTGTTCCGGCAAAAGTTATCAAGAGCCGAAAATAAAGAAATGATCAGCACTGATTACCACATAGGTTTTATGAAGCCCCTACTATTCTGATTATGTGTGGTATCATCGGAGCAATCTCAAAAAAAAACAATCCTGATTTCCACTCAGAATTTATTGAACCGATTGGTCAAGCGCTAAACCACATGGAATACCGTGGCCCTGATCATCAAGGTATATGGTCTGAAAATGGAATCTGCTTTGGCCATCGCAGATTATCGATAATTGACCTCTCTGCTGATGGAAATCAGCCCTTTCAATCATCAGATCAACGGTATGTGCTTGTTTTTAATGGCGAAATCTTTAATTACCAAGAGCTCAGGTCATCCTTACAAAACCTTGGGCATACCTTCAATACAGCAAGCGATACAGAAGTAATTCTTGCTGCTTATGCTCAGTATGGCAAGGAATTCTGCAAGTATCTAAGGGGAATGTTTGCATTGGTCATTTATGATCGAATACTTAATGAAATAGTATTTGCCCGCGACAGACTTGGTAAAAAGCCATTATTTATTTTTGAAAATGAAAAGGTCATCCTCTTTTCTTCCGAAGTCAAATTTTTTCATGCCTTCAATACTATTCCACTAGAAATAAATGAGGAAAGTTTGCTCAACTTTTTATCACTCCAATATATTCCTGGTCCGCAAACAATTTATAAAAACGTAAGCCAGATCAAAGCAGGAGAATTTTTCAGTTATGATCTAAAGAAGAACCAAGGAAAATCAAGCAGCTACTGGAATATGTTTGATTATGTTGGGCAGCGAAAAGATATTCCTGAACTGGATGAAATAGATAAACTACTTGAAAAAAGCATCAAGTACAGGCTTGTTGCTAATGTTGATATCGGGCTGCTTCTTAGCGGAGGCATCGATTCATCATTGCTAGCCTGTTATATGCATGAACTGGCCGGAAAAAAAGTTAAAGCATTCAATGTAGGATTCGCTGAGCAATCAATTGATGAATCAGCTTATGCTAAACAGGTTACTTCAGCCTTAGGCCTCGAGCTGGTAAGCCTCAACTTGGAAGATATCAGTATTGATAATTTCTCCAAATCTATTTTTCATGCAGATCAGCCTCTGGGCGATTCGGCAATTATCCCAACCTACCTGATTGCCAAATCAATCGGCGAACATGTAAAAGTAGTTTTATCGGGCGAGGGAGCCGATGAGCTTTTCCATGGCTATGATCATTATAAGTACGAAAAATATTATTACGGCTTAGGAAAACTGCCTTTTGAATGTGCAGGAATGCTTCTGAATAGCATTTCAGAATTAGGAATTAACAAATTTGACAGAATAAAAAATAAACTGCAAAGCATAAGCTCGTTTAAAAAAGATACCGGAACTTCCCGCTGGACTTCTATTTTAAGCCCGGACCTGAGTAAACAATTTTTAAATCCCGATAAAAGACCAACCGGTAATTACGAAAATCAGTTTTATGATTTTTTACAACATTTCAGAACAAATGCAAGCAATCTTGAGTCAAGTTTGATGCTCGACCTGCTTACCTGGCTTCCAGACGATCTGCTGGTTAAAACCGACCGAATGATGATGGCCTGCAGCGTTGAAGCCCGCACCCCATATTTAGATCATGAACTCGTTGAAGTAGTATTAAACTCGTCGGCTCATTTTAATAAGCACCCTTTTCAATCCAAAAATTATTTAAGACAGCTATTGAAAAAGAAACTGCCCGCAAGTATTGCTCAATCTATTTCAAGCAGACCCAAGCAAGGTTTTTTAACTCCTAATCATAAATGGCTAAATTCCAACCTTTCGGAACTGTCTTCTTTTCTATTCTCTACGGATAATTTGCGGCATAATCCATATTTGAATAGTGAAAAGTTAGAGCAACATTGGGAGGATAATAACAAACAAAAGCCGGGTACCAATAACCGCCTACTTTGGAATTTATTTTGCTTCCTGGAATGGTATAGGCAGCATGAAACTAAATTTGGATTTAAATAAATGAAGAAAAACATCCTTTTAGTTGGTCATAGCGGAGATATGTATGGCGCAAGTCGTTCTCTTATCAAACTCGTCAAAATTCTGGAACAGCATTATACCGTTCATGTAATTTTACCAGAAATAGGAGTATTATTCGACAATTTAACTGCTATCATCCCATCCGAAAGAATACTCATCAAGCAAGACCTATACATTTTTACACGCAAATCATTCAAAATAAAGTATCTGATATCAACCCTGTTTAGTTTTTTGAGGAATTTAATTAGCCTGATCAAGATTATCCGAAAATTTAATATTGAAATTGTTCACACCAATTCAGGAGTAGTTCCAGCACCTGCACTTGCTGCTAAACTCAGCGGCATAAAACATATTTGGCATATCAGGGAGTGGTTCGGCGACTTTAAACAATTCTGGCCTATATATTCTGCCTACATAACTGGGCTTTCAGATAAAGTTGTGTGCGTTTCAAAAACAATGGCAGAACAATTTAAAAATCCCAAAAATATTCTGGCTATTTATAATGGTTTTGAGATACCAAAGGTTATGAAAAGCGCAACTATTACTGATGACCTACAAAATAAACTAAATAACGCTGACCTGATTCTGGGATGCACATCCAGAATACGCCTTATTCGAAAAGGGCAAGAATACCTGATCGAGGCCATTGGTATACTGACTAAAAAAACAGGGAAAAATATTCAGGCAGTTTTAATAGGAGATTACGTTCCAGAATATGAATCACAAAAGGAATATATCAACAACTTGATCATCAAGCATAATCTTGATGAACAGATTCATTTCCTTGGTCATTTAAAAGACCCGCTACCTTATTACCGCTTATTCGATGTTTTTGTATTGCCTTCTGGTGAGCCAGAACCATTTGGCGGAGTGATAATGGAAGCAATGAGTATGGGGCTTCCCGTTATTGGATCGAATGCTGGTGGGACTACTGAACAAATAGCAGATGGCTGGAATGGATATTTATTTGAAAATCAACATGCTGGTGATCTGGCACAAAAACTAGAACTTTTTCTGAATGAAAAAGAAAAACTTAAACTATTTGGATCACGGTCGATTAAAAGAATAGAGGAAAATTTCAGTTTGGAGATTCATGAAGGAAAGGTATTGAGGCTATATGATGAGCTGATGAGTTTTTGAGTTTTTGATATAAAGATGCTAGCGCGCGCGTGCCGCGTGTGCCTCTTCCTCAATAATTCCCCTATGATTTATATTTTCAATGATTAGCTATGTGCTTATTT
>CAMDQV010000032.1 GCA_945906015.1 Pedobacter schmidteae
TTCGCGCGCAAAACGTATGGGAACGATCATCGTATTATCAAATTCCTGCTGAACCGCAAAAACACCGGATGGATAAATGGAACGCACATTGAACTCATCGGCAGGATTGAATGAGTTTGAAGCACCTTTTCTGGGCGAATAAACATCGAGACTTTGAAATTCATTATTCAGGTTAATGGATAAAAAATTTTGTAATGCATAACCTATAACCGCCATATCCTGACCCCTAGACCATAAGGTAAAGCTTCCACTAGAAATTACTGAATCCAGACCGCTTTTATTTTTCATAAAACCCTCGCTAACGCCCTTTACGAGGGCGATAGACTGGCTTTCACCATAGCGCACCAAAGCCTTTTCTTGTAATACTTCGGTATAGTTAATAATACGTTTATCGTTTTTCAAAGTCAAGAAATACGTATTCCCAGGATCAAAGGTTTTTCCTTTCAGGGCTTCGATGCGGAGTTCAGGGCTAAAGGTATTGTACATAGAAAGTACAATGTTTTCAAAACCATTAAATACTGAAAGAATAATGATAAGAGCAGCACTTCCTACAAAAACGCCAAGCATGGAGATACCTGAAATAAAATTGATCGCATTGACCGATTTCTTTGAAAACAGATACCTTTTGGCGATATAATAGGAGGTGTTCAAATTATCTGTTTATAGTAATATGCATCAGCTAAGGAAAGGATTATACTGCTTCTCAAAGCCGATACTGGTTGATGGTCCATGTCCGGGATAAACTCTACAATTGTCTGGTAAAGCAAATAGTTTTTCACGGATATTGGCGATTAGCAGATCATGATTACCACCTGGAAGATCAGTTCTTCCAATACTTCTATAAAACAACACATCGCCGCCAATCAAAAAGCAATCTTTTACATTATAAAAACATAAATGAGCAGGCGAATGACCGGGTGAAAATATCAATTCAAGATCAGATTCGCCGAATTTAACCGTACCACTTTCAGGTAAAAAAACTTCAGGAAGTGGCGAAACTTCATAGCGAATTCCCATTTGAGGTGCATAGGATACAACCGAATTCAGAACAATTTCTTCTCCCTTATGAAATTGGGGTAATAGTCCGTACGTATCAAAAACGAATTTATTCCCTAAAACATGATCTATATGGCAATGTGTGTTCAGAAGTAAAACTGGCTTCAGCTTATTGTCAGAAATAAATTTCAAAAATTCATTTTGCTCATCACTGGTATACATTCCGGGATCAATGATCACACATTCCGATGTTTCGTCGAAAAGTATATAGGTATTCTCCTGATAAGGATTAAATGCGAATGACTTAATTTGGATCATAATTACAAAAGTACCAAATTCAACCCATTCCGATACAGAATATTGCTCCAGACATTTTCGGCAGGCGGTATCTTAATCAGTTTATTGATGAATTTGCCCGACTCAGGCGGTAAATCATTAAGGCTGCTCTTTGTACAAGGATAGGCAACTCCTTTAGGTTGACCACTTCGCCCGGCTTGTGTGCTCCGCCTCCCGAAGCACCCATTCCATCCAAGCAATCTACGTATTTGGCAATATCAGAAATATCCCCAGCTCCACGAGCCCCTGGATCACCTGCCAGTGTTGCACCAATACTCATATCACGAGAAATCTTATCCAGGTATTTAACCAGTCTGTAATTACCTTCTGTTGGCTCCATAGCTGGAAGCCCATCGGTAAACGTTATAGTAGAACTGGTACCATTCAGACTTTGAGCAGTAATAGCTTTCATTTTCTCTCTTGCTTTATCACGCTGTACTTCTGAAATAAAGCGTAGATCTCCGGCAACATAAGCGGCAGGAGAAATGATATTAGTTTTCCCTATTGTCTCAACTTTGGCATTTGCTTTATCTACTTTGATCTCTGATCCGGCGCTCATCAAACCCGGATTAAAAGTCAGATACTTTTCATCTTTTAGCTGAGTCCGAAATTCAGTGATAATCCTGGCAGCCTCGTAAATAGCACCATATCCTGCACTTTGACTAAAAATTCCTGCAGAATGTCCTGTTTTAGCATTTACATCTAGAACCCAGCCACCAATTCCGCGACGGGCAACAGCCACAGTATTTAAGTCCTGCGCACCTTCAAAACCTAGGGCGATCTCAGTAGTACGGGCACGTTCAATAAAATCTTTCCTGGCCACAGCATGCGGCGAACCTGAACTTTCCTCATCGCCGGTAAAGTAGGCTATGATCTGGGTATTATCTAATAGTTTGAGAGAATTAAGAGCTTTTAATGCAGAAATCATGACCATATTACCCCCCTTCATATCATTCACTCCCTGACCGGTAGCAGTTGAATCATTTAATTTTGTGTAGGGGCTGAATGCCATATCCAGCTCAAAAACAGTATCCAAATGCCCAATCAAAAAAAGGCGTTTTCCTTGTGAACCTTTTCGGGTAGCTACCAAATGCCCAGCACGGCGCAACGAATCAGGCAGATTGACCCATTCTGTAGTAAACCCTAGTTTATCAAGTTCCCTACGGTATATAGCCCCCACCTTTTTGACACCTTCTGTATTCAAAGTTCCACTGTTAATATTAACAGATTCAATGAGCAATTCTTCTGACTCTCCAAAATGAGCTTTGATATATTCGACAATCCTTTTTTCATCTTGGCTCAGCTGTGCTTGAGTATTGGAATGTATAAGTAAGAGCAATAAGAAGGTGTAAAGTATTTTCATGGATTTTTCGATTTTAATGTAAACTGCAATCTTTATCTATAGGTTATCGTTTCTTGAAATACGATTTGAATATAAGAAAACATACTCTCAAAAGGATTGCATAGCGCCTAAAAAAATAAATTTCAAGCTAACTCTTATATGTCATCCCGAATCCTGCCCTTTAGCAGGTGAGGGACCTTCGTAAAACCAACGCAAATTGAATTAATTTAATACGAGAACACGCGACACGCGTACACCAGCATCGGTATTTAATAAATTAAAATCAAGGTTATTGATTTTTCCATTTAAACGTTTTGATCATCTGATCAACATCCTTTTTAATAAAATCTAGTACTGGCTGTATGGAATCAAGTCGTGGTTGTTCATTAAAATATAAGGCTCCACGCAGATAGTTTTTGGTACTATCTGTCAAAAAGAACTGCACAGACGACGCGGTATTTCCATCAATTGAATAATAAATACCATAAACCTTCTTTTCAGGGTATGATATCATGGCTTCATCAATTGCTGTTGCTTTTACCGTATGTTTAAATGCAAATGTTCGGGCATCTTCTACTAGCTGATTGAACTGCTCTCTTGTAGAAAAAGATTGATAGCTTAAATGAATTCGACCATTAAACTGAGGATAATGTACATCTATCCAACATGGTTTTGCTTCTTTGTCATTATCAGGTAGAATCTGTGCATAAACCGGGAAATCAAAACTATAGGGGCAATCTCCTAAATACTCCTGATACTTCTTTTCAGGAAGATCAATTCTAAAATAGGAACGTGGTTTAGGAGAGTAATCGCCAGCGCAAGAGTGTAGAAGAATGCAGATACTAAAAAGGATCAATAAAAAATTCCTGTTCATCAGTTATTCCATATTTCCCAGGATTTTTCAGCCTGCAGATGAAGCATTTCCAAACCGTTCTTTATACTGGCGCCCCTGGCTTTTCCTCGTTTGAGGAACTCGGTTTCTGCCGGATTATAAACTAGGTCATATAATAAATGTTTACCTGAAATAAATTCATATGGAATATCAGGACATTCATCAATAGTTGGTGAAGTTCCTACCGGACTGGTATTAATGATTAATAAATAATCGTGCAGAATAGCTTCACTTAGCTTTTTGTAGGTTAACTGCTTACCAACAGCACGCCTAGAAACTTTTTTATATGAAATACCTAATTTTTTAAGCACATAAGCAACCGCTCTAGATGCTCCACCGGTACCGAGAATCAATGCTTTATGATGATGCTTTTTCAATAAAGGCTTTAAGGATTCTTCAAAAGCGTAGGCATCTGTATTATAACCTTCAAGCCTAACCTGCATAGACGAAAGTTCACCATTGAAAAAAGCCTCAACCGGCTGATGGTTAACTATTTTTATACAATTTACTGCATCTATTTCTTTGGCAGCAGGGTCAACTTTATCAAGATAAAACATTACTCCAATCTTATGTGGTACAGTTACATTCAAACCACAAAGATCAGGAATACTGTTGATCAGCTCGGGCAGATCACTTAGATTAGGTAAAGGATAAAGCTCATACTGATAACTATCCAATCCTTCTCTTAAGAACTTTTCAGTAAAGTGTTTTTTGGAAAAAGAATGAGTTAACGGATATCCGATCAGGCCATATTTTTTCATGACAATTATTAAAACTTAGGGTTATAGAAATAAAGAATAAAGATGTTTATTTAACTTCCATATCTAGAAAATGATCGAAAGTATCGCTTCTTAGTCCCAAACGCAAAGTTTCAACAGGAATTACATCAGCTGGAGCTATATTCCCAAGATTAATATTGGTACCTATCAATTTAATGAACCATACCTGCTGTGCCTTTTGAGGTGCTTCCCATATAATGGTTTCAGCGGGTATCTGAGTTAATATCTCATCAACCAAACCCTGTCTAACTTCTCCTGAATCTCTGTATAGACCAACATTACCACTTTCACGAGCTTCAGCAATAACTTTCCATGACCCTGCTTCAATCTCAGCCTTCATTAAACTAATCCATTTATAGGGAGCAAAGATCTTGGCAGCATCTTTCGATCCTACTTCAGATATAACAGTAACCTGATCACTTAGTTTTCGGATGTACTCACATTTTTCATCATGAGGAATGTTAATGGATCCATCAGATACTTCAGCAAACTTCATATCATACTTATCCAGGATCTTTCGGTAATCATCAAACTGATTTCTAATGATAAAAGCTTCAAACAAAGTCCCTCCGAAATACACAGGAATCTCTGCATCCCGATATATTTTTAATTTATTCTCAAGATTAGGGGTAACATATGAAGTTGACCAGCCTAACTTAACAATATCAGTATGCGGACCGGCAACTTCCAGAAAATCTTCTACCTGACGAACACTAAGTCCCTTATCCATAACCATAGTAAGGCCATTAACACGTGGTTTTTGTGTACGATCAGGGATATTTTTTAAAGTATAATTCATTCTATTTTATTGGTTTTGAATAATTGGTTAAGCCTTAGAATAAACGTTTCTTTTACAAAGAAGACCCAATTAATTTTTGCCAAATTTCCAAAAAAAAATCAATACCTGAAGCCTCAATAATTATATTAGTCCTTTAACGGGTATACCGATTAATAATATCAACAATAACCTTGTTTTCGTGCAGCTGAGGAAGATATTCAAAAAGGATATGGTGCTTATCCGGATCAGAATTCAGTGCAGTTTCAAGATAGATGAGTGCTTCGCCAAATTGATGTGCGGCAAAAAGGTAAGCAACCATCCTGTAATACAGTTCGGCTGAGTCTGGATTATTTTTTATTCCTTCAGAAATAATTTCTATAGCAGCAGTCAATTTATCCTGCTCAAATAATATAGATGAATAGTCAAGCCATGCCTCAATATCTACCGGATTAAGCTCCAGAACTTTTTCGTATGCCTTTTCAGATTCGTCGAGCTGTTTTAGTTTATACTGAGCATCAGCAATGGCGAACCAGTAATCTGCATTTTTATCATCCAGGTCAAGTGCCTTTCTATAAAAATAAAGTGATTCGAAATATCTCTCCTCAAAATCAAGAGTTACCCCAATACCAAACCAGGCATCTGATTGTAAAGGGTCAAGCTTAACTGCCTTTTTATAATAAGAACGTGCTTCATCCATCCGTTCCAGCTTTTCGTAACATTCCCCGATAGCTGTATAGGTATCGCCGCTTGGAGGTTCATATTCAAAGGTATGCTTATAAACATCGATGGCTTCAGAATAACGATCCAAATTAACCAGTGCATTCCCTTTATTAAAATAAGCTGAAGCAAAATTGTCTTTGATCAGAATAGCATAATCATAGGCATCAATAGACTTTTCATATAAATCCATCTTATTGAAAGCGTTCCCTAAATTATACCATGCAGCATAAGAATAAGGCTCATTATCAATGTATTGCTCGTAAAATTTTATGCTTTCTTCCTGCTTATCGAGAACATCATAACAAAATGCAAGTTCATAAAGTGCGTCTTGATTTTCCATGTTTTGCTCAAGGCATTGCTTCAAATAGCCAACTGCATTCTCATAATCGCCCATACTTTGATATACATAGGCTATATGCAGCAATATCTCGTCGGTATTTTCTGCCAGTTCTAATGCTTTTTCATAATTATCAAGAGCATCCTGATTGCGCTCCATCCCTTCGTAAATATTGCCTCTGATGGTGTAAATATCCGCATCAGAAGGCTCCAGAGTTTCGGCTTTATTTAAAGATTCAAATGCCTGATCGAACTGGCTGGTTGCTAAATACAACTGTGCCTGCTTGATAGAGAAGACGGCAGCAAAGGGATGCTGATTTATTGCATATTCTACAACCTGCAATGCCTTAATCGGATCATTCTTTTCAACGTAGTATTCAATAATACTTTCAAATGCCTGAGCATCAAAAAAGTACTGATCCTGATTGCGGATCATTTCTTCATATCTTTCTACCGAAAATCTGGGATCTTCGGAAAAATCAAACTCAAAATCTTCTTCCATCCTAAAATAATACCATTAAGAATGTTCCCCTCTATATTGCTCAAGGAACAATATATCTATTGCAAACAAATTAGGGCAAATAGCTTATTATTTAGTTTTTATTTTTCCACATCCTGACACTCTTAAAGCTAACAGGCTGAAAATAAATATTAAATATTCCTTCTTGAGGAAATGTTTCGTGTTTATCCTTTTAAATGACCTTAGGGGAAATGCTTAACTTTACAAAAATACGAAATTTTATGCAAATAGATATCATTCCTACATTACAGAATCTTGGAATAAAGCATATTAATCTGTCATGCAGCACGGGCAAGCAGTGGAGCAGCAGCAATGTCCAACAGCGCACTGTCATAGTTTCGCCTGTTGATGGAAAAGAAATTGCCAGTATAAATTTTGCGAACGCTGAAGATTTTCAAAATACACTTGCTACAGCAGAAGCTGCCTTTAAACTATGGCGTACCTGGCCCGCTCCAAAAAGGGGTGAAATCATCCGGCAACTTGGTGATGCCCTTCGCCAAAATAAAGAAGACCTAGGTAAGTTGGTTAGTTATGAGATGGGTAAAAGCTTACAGGAAGGCTATGGTGAGGTACAGGAGATGATCGACATCTGCGATTTTGCACTTGGATTATCGCGTCAGCTATACGGCCTGACCATGCATTCTGAGCGACCAGCACATCGTATGTATGAGCAATGGCATCCCATGGGTGTTGTAGGAATTATTTCAGCGTTCAACTTTCCGGTGGCGGTTTGGGCATGGAATGTAAGTCTTGCTCTTGTTTGCGGCAACGTTTGCATTTGGAAACCGTCTGAGAAAACTCCGCTAACTGCCATTGCCTGTCAGCATATCATCCAAAAAGTATTTGAAGCTAATGATGTTCCTGAAGGCACGTCGTGCCTGCTCATTGGCGACCGTAACATTGGAGAGCTAATGAGCCATGATAAACGCATCGCGCTATTATCGGCAACCGGATCAACCCGTATGGGAAAAGCCGTGGGTGCAGCAGTGGGAGCCCGTTTAGGACGTAGTTTATTGGAACTTGGCGGAAACAATGCGATCATTATATCTAAAGATGCCGACCTAGAAATGTCGCTAGTTGGGGCGGTATTCGGAGCGGTTGGAACTGCCGGACAAAGATGTACCTCCACACGAAGGTTGATTATTCACGAAAGTGTTTATGATACCTTCAGAGATAAACTTATAAAGGCTTACGGGCAATTAAAAATCGGAAATCCGCTGGATGAAAATAATCATGTTGGTCCGCTTATCGATCAAGATGCAGTAAAAAGCTACCTCAGCTCGATTGAAAAATGTAAGAAAGAAGGTGGGAATTTTGTTGTTGAAGGCGGAGTACTTGAAGGTGTTGGTTACGAATCAGGATGCTATGTAAAACCATGCATCGCAGAAGCTAAAAACGATTTTCAGATTGTACAGCATGAAACTTTTGCACCCATTCTTTACCTAATGAAATACAAAACGCTCGATGAAGCCATATCGATGCAAAACGATGTCCCTCAAGGACTTTCATCGGCTATTATGACGCTGAACCTGCGTGAAGCAGAGCAATTCTTAGCCCATGCCGGATCAGATTGTGGTATTGCAAATGTAAATATCGGGACTTCCGGAGCAGAAATTGGTGGAGCATTTGGCGGTGAGAAAGATACAGGTGGCGGACGAGAATCTGGATCTGATGCATGGAAAGCTTATATGCGTCGTCAAACTAATACGATCAATTATTCGGATAAATTGCCGCTAGCACAGGGGATTAAATTTGATCTTTAAACTGCTAACGCGCGCGTGTCGCGCGTGCCAGCACAGAATTAAAGGGAGGGGGTGGTTTTTAATTTTAGTGTTGAGAAACATCAAGCTTAGGAAAGTGCTTGGTGTTACCCACCAAGCATTTTATAATTTCATTCCGCTCATAGCCGCGGGGGCTTAGTTCTTTTTCTGTAGCAAAAAAGAACCAAAACGCTACCGCTGCGCCTGCTGCTATGGAAGGTTCTGCGAGGGCTGGGACTGTAATTGCCGCACCAGTCAAGGCGGGAGGAACGGTTATTAAAGGTCTGTGCTAGCGTGGCGGATAAAAATAATTGTGCTTTACTTTCATAACCATATTAAGCGGTATTGCTGGCCTGCCGGTAGGTAGGACACGTGCATAGCGATTTTAAAAAATAAATTTCAATCAAAATCTAATGTCATCCCGAAACCCGCCCTTCAGCAGGTGAGGGACCTTCATAAAATTCGTACGAATTTATTTAAAACCTATTTGAATAAAAAAGCAATGCTGCGCAAGCACTACTATTCCTTTCTTTTAAAAGCCAAATAAAACAAAAATCTATCTTTTCCTTCTAGGAATACCACCGGAAAAAATAGAGTCAGATCACGCGCGTGCCGCGCATGCTCTAACTAGACACTGGATGCCTAGAAAATTTATGCTAAAATTAACCTGTAATTTCCTTATCCGACATACCTCTGCGTCTCTGCGAGAAAATCATTAAATACAATTATTGAATCTCATACAAATTAAATAGGAGCTCTCGCAAAGACGCAAAGACGCCAAAAGCCTTTATGGGTAGTCAAACTAATAAAATTAATTATTCAGATGTGCTGGCGCGCGTATCGCGCATGCTCTAACTAGACACTAGGTGCCTAACAAAAATAAAATTCCAAACAGAATGATTTTGACTAACAATAAGTATAAATAAGACGGTTAAAACCAATCATTTTAACTCACCAAAAGCTTATACCCTTTACCATGCACATTAATAATTTCTACTCTTGGGTCTTCTTTTAAATACTTACGCAATTTGCTCAGGAATACATCCATACTGCGGCCATTGAAATAATTATCATCATGCCAAATAGATAATAAAGCCTCTTCTCTGGTTAAAACCTCATTTTTTTTCAGGCACAATAATCGAAGAAGTTCGGCCTCTTTGGTTGAAACCTTTTGCTGAGCATTTCCATTGGTTATCAGCTGAGCAGTATAATCGAACTTATAATTTCCGATCTCAAATTTTGAAGGAATAATAGAAGCTTCGGTCTTACCCGGCTCTGCTACTCTCTTCAGGAGGGCATTTATTCGCAAAAGTAGCTCCTCGATTCGGAATGGTTTAGTGATATAATCATCGCCCCCCAAATTATATGCTTCAGCCTTATCTTCTATCATGGCCTTTGCAGTTGCAAAAATGATTGGAATAGTAGGGTTTATATGGCGTACTTCTTTGCCGAGCGTAAATCCATCCTTTTTGGGCATCATCACATCAAAAATACAGATATCAAAATGCTCCCTGGTGAACGCACGGGAAGCCTCTTCTCCATCATGACAAAGTACCACCTCAAATTTTCCCTTCAATTGAAGGTAATCTTTTAAAAGCATCCCCAGATTCGGGTCGTCTTCGGCTAATAAAATTCTTTTCATATGGAAATTCCGGAAAGGGAAAAACTAATTTGTTATAAATGAATTAAGGCCAAACCTAGGCTCCTGATTTGAGAGGTAGACTGATCTCAAACTCAGAACCCACATCTTTCTCACTTTTTACCTTGATCGTTCCATTCATGCGCTTAACTATATTATTCACATAACTCAAGCCCAACCCAAATCCCTTTACATCATGCAGATTACCTGTTGGGATGCGGTAAAACTGGTCAAATATTTTTGAAAGCTGATCCTTGCTCATTCCTATCCCTTGATCAGCCACCCTGATGATCATATTCTTACCTGAGCTAAAGGTACTGATCTTTATCTGTGGATTCGACGGACTGTATTTATTAGCATTGTCAAGTAAGTTGAAGATCACATTTGATAAATGCAGCTCATCACCCATTACAATAGCCCGGTTTGCACTCAAATCAAGTTCAATGCTTGCATTGCGTTTTTGAAGCTGCAAAGACATGCTGTCAACTATGGCGGCAAGAAGATCATTCATCTCAACTTCTTTATGCTCCAATTTCAGATCACCTTTTTCAATTTTTGCGATATTCAACACGCGTTCGATATGACTTCCCAGGCGAACGTTTTCATCATAAATTATATTGGCAAGCCGATCTATGCTTCTTTTATCTAAAGTAAGCTCGGAATCTTTCAATGCTTCACTAGCGATCATAATAGTTGCCACCGGAGTTTTAAACTCATGAGTCATATTATTGATGAAATCGGTTTTCATTTCAGAAATCTTTTTCTGCATCAGGATTGAGTGTATGGTATACCCGAAACTAAAGATCAGTACCAGTAATAAGCCGCCTGAAAGTCCCATCATGGCCGTCAGGTTTGAAAGAATAATATTATTCTTTTCCGGGAAAGTAATGGTCAGCATCCCTGAATCACGAATCATATCTTTAGGAAAAAGAGGCGTTTCATAACTATTGGCAGGCAAAAATTCAGACCGATTAGAAGCACGGATAAAAATAACAGAATCACGCTTAGCCGATGTTAACGTATAATCATATTCACTAAAAATTGAAAGGTTTCTCAATTCAGCACGAAGCATTGAATCAAGTGTTTGTGGATGCACCCGTTTGTTCAGAGGAACATTAACTTCCCGGTACTCCTGATAAAGATCCTTGAATACTTCTTCTTTATTATCATTTCCATCTGCAAAATATTGCTTCACTTTCTGTACAGTATTGTCTTTTTCAGGTCCAGATTCATTCCTTACTAAATTTTTCATTCTTGGCCTGGGAATAGTCCGTAAAAAAGTGCCCTCAATAGGATCGAAAACGATATATTGAGTAACAGAATCTGGTAATACAGTATTGGAAGACAGTGGATTCTCATTAAAAGCTCTTGTAATGGTTCTTTGGGTTTGTTCATGGATCTGTCCAAAGGCATCTTCCACCTGAAGTACATCTACCCGAAAATTGTATTTAAGATCCTTCAACTCAGACTGGCTAACCACATCATTAAACGAAAGTATATTGGGATAACGTGCACGGAGTATGCTGTCTCTTAACCGAAAAATACTGTCGGCCACCCTTTGCTGTGTTAACAAATAATTGGCATCCGAAAGCCTTGGACTTTGCTTTCGAATTTTTCGGGGTCTTATAGGTACTGATACCAATTGGGGTATAACCTCAGAACTTACAGGTTTTGGAAGAGCAATAAATGCAGCTTTTTTTTCCAAAAAACTGTTCGCATCCCTTTTTGCCAGTCGATCTACTACATTATTAAGAGCTTCATGAACCGATTGATCAAACAAACGAGATTGTAACTGATAAGATTGCCTGAAAAAATACCATTGCATGCCCATAACTCCAAGCAAGGCAATTGCCATTAATCCGATGATCAAACTGATACTTTTTCTTTGCATACCATCACAAAAATACGCAACATGCTCTATGTCAATTTACTTTTAACATATTTTAACAAAGCATTAACAAAATCATTATAATCATTCTATAGTTTTGTCTAAAAAAATAGTTTAATCCGAATTAATTTTGATCAGACGTCGTTAATTTGATTTATGAATATTAAAAAGTAATAAATTATGAAAAAGTATATCCTTAACCCTCATCTACTTCTAATGGGATTTTTCGTCCTGATCATCGTCAGTTCTGGATCATCAGTAAAAGCACAGCAAGAGAAAAGAGTGATCAAAAGTATCATTATAAGCAATGGTGATACCATTATCAATGGCAAAAAGCTAAGTGAGGTAGATAAACAAGAACGTATCCGACTTAGAAAAGAATTCAGTGAGATGGAGAGCAATACTAAAGGCCTTGAAGAGAATTCTGAAGGTCGGGTTATCATCCGGAAAAGGACTAGTAAAGAGGCTCCTGTATTAAATTGGAATGATGGAAATCCAAAAGAATTTGAATTCAGAGTAGAAAAAAATATACCGGGCGATGTGCATATTTTTGAATTTGAAGTGGATGACTTGGATAGTAATTTAAGAAAGCGCGTTATAACCATGAACAGAAATTTCAATTTAATGGAACCTGGGATGGGTGGACGAAATACTCCCCCAATGGCTTTTGAACAACGCATAATGCCCGAAGCAGCAGAAAGAACAAATTCATCTTCCTTTAATTACAATCAAATTGATAAAGAAGGCATCTCTAGCAGGATGAATCTGCGCATAAGTGACGCTGACAAAGACCAATTGAAGAAGATCATGGGCAGTGAAAACATGACATCCATATTGAATGTGGAAGACCTTACGCTTTTCCCTAATTTTTCTACCAGCAAACTCGGACTTTCATTCAATATGGAAAGTCGCGGTTTAGTAAAAGTAAATATCTTAGACAGTCAGCTGAATCAGGTTTTTGCCGATGAAGCCACCAA
>CAMDQV010000033.1 GCA_945906015.1 Pedobacter schmidteae
AGCGATAATAAAAAGCTTGACTCCTGGAATATCGCGAAGGCTAAATCGTTTAGTATCAATCAAAAAAATGGGCAGGTTATAAGCAAGAGATATAAGCCCCAACCCGATAAGAAGTATTTTAGAAGAAGTATTCAAAAAAAAGCTCAATGGGATTATTGCGATCACTGAAATGATGGTCAGGCTGATCATTAGCCGATAATGTGAAAATATCCATCTAACTCTTTGGAATCTTGAATTTTCGGGTTTTTCGGGTTTTGAAAGCAGTATGCTAAAATTGTAGAGAGCTAGCGTAGAACAGAATAAGAGGCCTAATACATACGGTTCAGGTTTGGCCTTTATGAGCCAGTAAGTAACCATACCCTGAGATACTGCACATAATGCAATAAAAATATTGCTATACAATAGAAAATCTAGTGGTTGCCTGAGGTATTTGTTTATCAATTGAACCCGGGGAATCAGATCATGAATTACTGCGCCGTAATTCAAATATCGTAATTTCAGGTAACATTCCTACGCGGCCAGGATAGCCCAAGAAGCCATATCCAACATTCACATATAATTGCTGAGCGCCTTCTTGATAAAGTCCAGCCCATTCTTTATAGACATATTGAGCAGGGCTCCACTGAAATTTTTCAGTAACAATCCCGAATTGCATTCCGTGCGTGTGTCCGCTGAACATGGCATCAATCTGTGGATATTCAGGAAGTACTTGTGCCCTCCAATGCGATGGATCATGCGATAAAAGTAGTTTAACCGGAACATCATCTGTGTTTTTAATTGCCTTGTCCATTTGTCCGTATTTTGCGAATCTGCCAACCCCCCAGTTTTCAATACCTAGAACTGCAATTTCTTCGCCTTCTATTTTTATTCTCCTGTTTTCGTTTAGCAGAAGATCCCATCCCATATTCTTATGAGTTAGCTTGACATCAGCTAGGTTTTTAGATTTGGCAGTTAAGCCTCCCTTTCCAAAAAAGTAATCTCCATAATCATGATTCCCAAGAATAGAATATACTCCCAGTGGGGCTTTTACTTTTGAGAAAATATCCTGATAATCTCTCATCTCTGAGGCTAAATTGTTCACCAGATCACCAGTAAAAAAAATAAGTTCAGGTTTCTCTTTAAGTAACATTTCAACGCCACCCAATACGGCTTTTTTATCATAAAAGCTTCCTGAGTGAATGTCAGAGAGCTGACCCAAAGTAATTCCATCAAAAGCTTTAGGAAGGTTTGGTAAAAAAAGTGTTTTTCGTTTTATACGATAGTCGTAGGCACTAGAAACAACACCGTAGGTTAAGGATGCTAATGGTAATGCGGCAATAAGCGTTCCTGCCTTGATTATAAATTCTGATCTTGGAATAGCTTGCTGATTGTTACTATCCACGCTTTTCTCATCCCGAGGTTTGCTTTTAAGCTTTCTTTTGATCCAGATAAAGCTCCTGCGCAGGTCGTCAGTAATTAAAAATGGAAGAATGACTATCTTAGATACGAAGGTCAGAAAGAAAACAACCAAAATAACGGATCGGAGGAGGAATTTTATATTAAAAAATATACTGATAAAGACTCCAATTATCAGTAAAAAGGTATAGCCCCACCAAATATAAGTGAATGATAAGTATTTGTTATTCTTCCATTTCCAGCTTACTGATCGAACAGCCTTGTAAATATATATATCAATAATGATCAGCAGAATGCTGATCACTATTAATCCTAAAATCCGATTTCCCATTAATTAGTTATTGTTTTTATTCTGCCAAAAGGGGGGGGGAGTATTAATATCGCCCCTTATCGTCATTATAATCCTCGTCTTCATCATCTTCAAACTCCTGACTAAACAGGCTGTTAAACATGTCTGCAAAGCTGAAGCCTTTATCCAGAAAAGATTTATTGATTAAAGAGAATTCAGCTAATCCATGAAGCAGGAATTCCATCAGTAATACTTTCTGGTTCTCATTTAGACGTGGATGGAATTGTTTTATTACATTTTTTAGGCCTGGAACAGATTCCAATGACTTTTTATACTCATCTAATGACAGATCATCAATGAGGCTAATCGTATTCCCTGCAGCAAACCAGCCGATAATATCAGCGTAAGGATTGATCGATTTTGCCTTTTTTAACTTTTCCGGATCAGGGAAATAGGTAATCATAAGCGTTTTTATTGCTTTGCCTAATAGGATGTTGGCAACCTTGCTCGGACCTTCCAGCTCACCTTCATAAACAAGTTCGATTTTTCCGGTAATTGCTGGGATCACTCCCAGGAAATCTGATATCCTGACAAAAGTACTTTCTTCACCATTCAGCAGCATTCTTCTTTCTGCATTACTGATCAGATTCTCATAGGCAGTAATGGTAAGCCTTGCCGAAACACCTGATTTTTTGTCGATGTATTCAGAGTCACGGGCTTCAAATGCAATTTGTTCGACCAAATCTTTTACTAATCCATCAGCTTCAATACTTGTACGCTGTGAAGCAGTGATTTTGGCTTCCTGTTGCGTAATTTTCCTCGAAATATCTATGCTGCGGGGGTAATGCGTTAATATTTGGCTTTCTATCCTGTCTTTTAAAGGCGTCACAATAGATCCTCTATTCGTATAATCTTCCGGATTCGCAGTAAAAACGAACTGAATATCTAAAGGCAGGCGAAGTTTAAAACCTCGAATCTGTATGTCTTTTTCCTGCAGAATGTTAAACAGAGCAACCTGAATACGCGCCTGAAGATCAGGAAGTTCATTGATCACAAAAATTCCTCTATGAGCACGAGGAATCAGTCCAAAATGGATCACGCGCTCATCTGAATACGTTAGTTTTAATGTTGCTGCCTTGATCGGGTCAACATCGCCGATGAGATCGGCCACAGTAACATCGGGGGTCGCCAGTTTTTCTGTGTACCGTTCCGAACGATGAAGCCACGCTACTGGAGTATCATTTCCTTTAATTTCTAAAATATGATGTCCGAACCAAGAAATAGGATTTAAAGGATCTTCAAATAGTTCGGAACCTTCAATATATGGAACGTATTCATCTAATAAATTGATCATCAATCGTGCAATACGTGTTTTTGCCTGACCTCGTAAGCCCAAAAGCAAAATATTATGTTGCGATAAAATGGCGGTTTGAAGATCAGGAATAACGGTATCCTCATAGCCAATGATGCCTTCTAAAACGGTGTTTTTATTTTTCAGCTCCCTGATCAGGTTCTCGCGCAGTTCTTCTTTAACTGAACGCGAAATATATCCGGATTCACGGAGCTCTTTAAGTGTATTTATCTTCAGCAAATTCATAAATCGAAATTCTATCTAATTGTTCTTCTTCTGTTCTTAATGTAATCTTCAAAAATATATTCTCCCAGTCCTTTAAGTGAACTGTAAAATGCTCTTCCTCCGTTTATTTCAGTAAACTGCCTTACAAACTGTTGTAAATAAGGGTCTTGTGCAATCATGAAAGTAGTTATAGGTATACTAAGACGTTTGCATTGGGCAGCCATATTCAAGGTTTTATTAACCACCTTACGGTCTAATCCCACACTGTTCTTATAGTATTTGTTGCCTTCCTTTAAACAGGTAGGTTTACCATCGGTGATCATGAATATTTGTTTATTATGAGTCTTTCTTCTCCTTAATAAATCGACGGCAAGTTCCAGACCTGCATACGTATTTGTATAATATGGCCCCACCTGTAAATATGGTAGTTCTTTAATGGTAATGGTCCAGGCATCATTGCCGAATACGACAATATCTAAGGTGTCTTTTGGATATTTAGTTCTGATTAGTTCTGCGAGTGCCATCGCTACTTTTTTTGCAGGGGTAATCCTATCTTCTCCGTACAAAATCATTGAATGAGAAATATCAATCATCAGGACTGTAGAAGTAATGGTTTTATAGTCTTTTTCTTCAACTTCAAGATCTTTTTCGGTCATTGAAAAATCACCAATACCATGATTAATCTGCGCATTGTGTATTGATGCAGTCATGTCGATTTGGTCAACACTGTCGCCAAATTGATACTCTCTTCTGTCTGCATTTTTCTCTTCGCCGATGCCTGAAATATTAGTGTTGTGGCCTCCCTTTCCAGATCTTTTCAGCTGTCCAAAAATTTCTTCGAGTGCAGATTTTCTGATGCTTTGTTCAGTTTTTGAAGTTATTTTGAAACCTCCGGGGTTTTTGTCGTCATCGCCCAAATAGCCTTTCTTTTTTAGGTCTTCGATGAAATCGCCCATTCCATACTCATCGTTGGTGAGTTTGTACTGTTTGTCAAGTTCGTTTAGCCAGGCAATAGCTTCATTTGCATCACCTGCTGTGTAATTCAGCAGTTCGAGAAACAGCTTCAATAATTCATCAAAGCCCCCTTTTGGAAGCTCATTCGGAATAAATTTTGAAAATGCATGTCCCCGCATGTGATTTGATTGCTTTGATTTTGAAAGGTCAAAGTTAAAGGTTTAAACGGCTATTAATGTTAAGGATGTGTCAAATAAAGGATTGAGCAAATTTTGCTTGAACGCTCTATTTTCAGATACTTTAAAAATGTTCTCTTAAAACTTTATTTTTAGACATGAAAAAACTAGTTATTTCCTTGTTATTAGTAGTGTTTGCTATCAATTTGTATGCTCAAAGGAGCCAAAGCGACTTAATTCTTAAACTGCTTGAAGACCAAAGACAAGCATGGAACAGAGGAGACATAAATGAATATATGCAAGGTTATAATCAGTCAGATTCATTGCTTTTTGTTGGAAAAAGCGGTCCTCAATATGGTTGGAATAATACCCTCGAAAATTATAAAAAGAGTTACCCCAGCAAATCAGCAATGGGATATTTAAGCTTTGATATTAAAGAAATAAAAATGATATCGGCAGATCATGCATTTATACTTGGTGCCTGGCATTTAAAGAGAGAAAAGGATGAACCCAAAGGATATTTCACCTTGCTTGTAAAAAAAATCAAGGGCCAATGGAAGGTAATTACCGATCATTCAAGTTAATGAATTAGGTAACCTTGGCTTTACGTACAATTTTTGAAAATAGGCCTGGAAAAAATCTTTTTAGGAGTACGGCGTATTTTTCCTTTCCGCCTATATAAACTTCTTCTTTTTCTGATTGAATAGCCTTAATAATTTCTAAGGCACATTGATCTGCCGGCATACCATTGGCCTGGGCATCATCCATACTATTTTGTTTGGTTCCATCTGCGGTTAATGCATTGATAGTGACATTAGTTTTAATGAAACCTGGGCAAATAATACAAATCTTTATTTTAGGGTTTATTTCTGTGCGTAACGAATCGAAATACCCATGTAAAGCATGTTTAGATGCTGAGTAAGCCGAACGAAATTTTGTTCCAAATTTTCCAACCAGACTACTGATAATAACAATATGACCAGAATTATTGAATAGCATAGTGGGTAAAATCCGTTGAGTAAGTGCTACAGTCCCCCAAAAATTGATGTTCATGATCCTTTGTGCCACCTCCAAATTAGTTTCAAGCGCGAGTGAACGCTGGCTAACACCTCCAGAATGGATAATTATATCGATTCTATTAAATATTTTGATTGCAGAAGCAGTTACTTCTTTTAAGGAATTGGTGTTTTCAAGGTCGAGCGGAAGTACATGTATATCAAGAGGGTTGATCTTGCATTTACTTTTTACCACATATAAGGAAGCTCTGTTTCTGGATGAGAGGATGAGTTTAGCGCCCATTTCATTTAGTTTATAAGCTAGTGCTTCACCTATTCCGCTTGATGCACCTGTTATCCAAACAACTTTATTCCTGATCTCCATAGAATTTAGGTATTTATAAATAGTTCTGAGGCAATATGGTCAGCGAAGAGTTTGCCATCTGTTGTTAATGTAACGATCTGATCATTTAAGTTAATCCAGTTCTTATCTGCAAAAGGTTCCAAACCATTTCTTACTTCGTTTGAATAGTCTGAGCCAAAGCGTTCAGTGATCTTTTGTAAACTCATTCCCTTACTTGTGCGCAGGGAAGTCATTATATATTCATTGATGCGGTTTTCAGTACTTAGGACTTCCATTTCTGCAGGAATTTTTTTTAGCCCGATCTGGTCAATATAGTTGGAATTATTTGAAATATTCCATTGCCTGCTTTCACCATTGAACGAATGTGCTGAAGGCCCTATGCCCAGATAAGAAACCCCTTCCCAATAGTTTGAATTATGCTTGGAATACAAACCCGGCTTTGCGAAGTTTGATATTTCGTAATGTTCGAAGCCTGCCTCTATAAGTTGTTCCATTAAAATAAGGAATTGAGCAGTGCTCTGGCCTTCATCCATTGGTTTTTGCTCGCCTTTTTTAATAAACGATGACAAGGCTGTTGCAGGTTCTACCGTCATGGAATAAGAAGAAATGTGTGGTATATGTAATTCAATGAGCTGCTGGATATTATGTTCCCATTTAGGGTTGCTAAGCAGTGGAAATCCATAGATCAGATCGGCTGTTATATTTTCAAAACCTGCATCTTGAACTCTTTTGATTGAGCTATGGGCTTCACGAGCAGTATGGGCTCTGTTCATCCATTTCAGGTCCTCTTCAAAAAATGATTGTATACCAATGCTGAAACGATTGATCAAAGTTTGCCGAAATTCTCTTACTTTTTGAGGATTCAGATCATCAGGATTTGCTTCCAGGGTGATCTCAGCTGTAGGAGAAACTTCATACAGGTCAGTTATTGCTCCGATTAGGATTTGCAACTCATCGGCGCTGAGCAATGATGGGGTACCTCCACCAAAATAGATCGTTTCTATTGATTCTCCGGCTAAATAATTCTTTCTTAAATCAATTTCTTGACCTAATGCCTGGAGCATTTGGTCTTTGTACTGTGGCGATGTGCTGAAATGGAAATCGCAATAGTGACAGGCTTTTTTACAGAAAGGGATGTGGAGATAAATTCCGGCCATGGTACAAATCTACAACAAATGCCGCATAGCCAATTAAAGTTCAAGAGCTAATAATTTTTAATTCTATCGGCTAATTTTTCTCTTCGATACCTCGCCATATTGATCATTAACACGCTTCCCAGAATGATTATAAGACCGGTAATCTGGATACCAGTGATTTTTTCATTTGCAAAAAATACTCCAAGAAGTACCGCTACAACAGGATTTACATACGAGTGTGTACTAACCTGCATGGCAGTTCGTACCTGGAGTAGCCATACATATGCGCTAAATCCAGCAATAGAGCCCATACTTACCAGATAGGCAAGGGCGAACCATGATTCGGATGGCACTTCACTCCATTGAAAGGTACTGAATTCATCGCGGATAAAAATGCCTGGAATAAAGGCAATTCCAGCAGCCATGATTTGCCAGGTTGTTGAAACAATGATTGGCCCTTCTGCAGATCTGTATTTTGAATAGAGTGATCCCCCTGCCCAGGTAAGCGCTGCAAATAGCAATAGTATCATACTGCTCATTTTTACAGGAGTACTTTCTGGTACTGAAAAGATCTGTGAAATTTGTTCACTAAAGAGTAAAATCACCCCTGCCAGTCCAATAAGCATTCCGGCAATGATTGATTTACTTCTGAAATTTTCAGACCATTTAGGCTTGTCAAGTAATACAAACCATAAAGGTGCAGTTGAAACAGTAATGGCAACCATGGCACTTGGCATGCTTTGTTCCACCCAAATAACAATTCCGGTTCCAAAAAATAGAAGTAATATCCCACTTATAACTGCGTGTTTGATGCCCCTTATAGCAACTAGTTTTTCACCTTTTATAATACACCATATTGCCATCAGCAATCCTGCTAAAATAAAACGAAAGGCACCCAAAATAAATGGCGGAAACCCCTTTACGGCAATCTGAATAAAGAAATAGGTTGAGCCCCATACAAGATAAACAATTGCAAATGCAAGAATTACCATTATTGGCGATGCGGATTTGGTTTCTGAGGCAGACATTTATTCTTTAGGTAGTACTAGTTGTTGTTGTTCTTTAGTGGTTTCAAGAACAATGCTGGTTTTAGTGATAGTTATATCAGGAATTTTGCTCATGCTGTTTCGCATCATTTTTAAAAGAGATGCTGAATCGGAAGTGCGTATTTTTACAAGAAAACAATGATCGCCTGCAATCTGATGCACTTCTTGCACCCCTACAATTTTTGCAAGCTCAATGCCAGTATCACTATACCCTATTCCTTTGTTTGCCTGAATATAAACAAAAGCAATAAGGTTTTGATTTAATGCAGCCGGATTTAGCCGGGTTGTGTATTGTAGTATAATTTTCTTTTTTTCCAGTTTTTTGACCCTCTCGAACACTGCAGATGGGGCCATATTTAATACCCGCGCAATATCAGCATTGGATATCCTCGAATTTTCTTGCATTAGGCTTAGAATTTCGAGATCTATTTTATCAGATAAGTGCTCTTTATGATTCATTATTCGTTAAAACTAATAAAAATAGAATAATATTCAAATTTATATTGTATTTAAAGAATAATATTCTTTTTTGTATCAATTTAAATCGATTTTTTATTGACATTAATTAAAAAAAATTCATTTTAATATCCATGATTATATTAAAATTTTCAATTCAAAAAGATTTTAGGAAACAAAAATAAAAAAGTGGAAATTTGAAAGAATGGAGTTTTCTTGTTTTATGGATTTTAGCCAAGTATGATCAAGCGATTTTTCGGTTTAATGCTGATCGTATTCTTAATTAATTTACCTGTTTTTGCGCAGGTTGACAGTAGTAGAGTAAATTTTAGGCAGCTGAATTTTACCGAGTCCAATAGACGCTTGGATTCAGTTACTTTGGTACAGAAGCAAAACTTTATAGATTCAATAAGCGCTGTAAAAGATTCCCTTTCTATTGTTTGGATAAAGGCGCCCGATCCTGATAGGCCTAATCGTTTTTTGGATAGCCTTATTTCACTCTATAAAGTTGAAAATCTTGACTTCCATTCCTGGGCAGGTAAATTTCAGAAGAAATCTGTTCGGTATGATGCAGGTAGCCCAAGACCCTATAGAGAAACATGGGTTATTGCGGTAGTTTTATTTCTTGTTGTATTTTTTGCAGTAATCAGGTTCTTCTTTCCTTCAGAACTCAACACTATAGTATACGCCTTTTATAATAATCAGGCTTTAAGTAAGATTAATAAGGAAGATACTTTATTTAGTTCCTGGCCATTTATATTTCTTTACGTTTTATTTGGTTTGAACACAGGTCTTTACCTTTATTTATCTGGGAAGTATCTGGGAATATCTTACCCGGCTGAAGGATTTAAATTGTTTATTTACTTATCAGCTCTAGTTGTTGGCTTATTCACAATGAAAATTATTGTCTTGCGGATATTGGGATTTCTATTCGATGTGAAACGTTTGGTTAGAGAGTACGTATCTGTTTTATACCTTAGTTATTTCAATGCCGCTATTCTATCTCTGCCTGTAGTAGTTGCTTTTAGCTTAATAAGTTATCGATTTGCAGTTATTTACAGCTATATTTGGATAGCAATGCTCATTATAATTTTCCTCCTCCAGTTTCTTCGGGCGGGGGCTAATATTTTATCTAATTACAAGTTTCCTAAAGTTTATTTAATTATTTATCTTTACGCCCTCGAATTCTGTCCTTTAATTATCCTATTTAAAGCACTTGGGTATTAAGCCCCATGACAAATATGCTAGTACCTTCAACTGAAAAACCAAATAAAGTAAAAAGTATCCTGGTTACCTTACCAAAGCCGGATTCCGAAAAGTCGCCATATTTTGATTTGGCAAAAAAATATAATCTGAAAATTGACTTCAGGTCTTTTATTCATGTTGAGGGTGTTCCTGCAAAAGAATTCAGGAAAGAAAAGATCAATTTGGCAGATTTCACAGCCGTTATTTTTACCAGCAAAAATGCAGTAGATCATTTTTTCAGAATTAGCGAAGAGCTGCGCTTTGATGTTCCTGCCGATATGAAATACTTTTGTATTTCAGAAACGATTGCTCTTTACCTTCAGAAATATATTCAATACAGGAAGAGAAAGATATTTTTTGGGAAACAAACTGCTGCCGACCTTGCAGAGGTTCTAAAAAAGCATACGGCCGAGAAATTTCTATACCCATGCTCGGATGTTGCAGCTGAAGAAACTCAAAAATTCCTGAATAATAACGGTTATGATTTTAAAACTGCCGTGCTATTCCATACTGTTTGCAGTGATTTGTCAGATCTGGCAGAGGTGTTTTATGATGTGATTGCATTCTTTAGTCCAAGTAGCATCCATTCTCTATTCATCAACTTTCCTGATTTTAAACAAAATTTCACGCGTATTGCTGCCTTTGGAGCTAGCACACATAAAGCAGTTCTTGAACATGAATTAGTTATGAATATACCCGCACCAACTCCTGAAGCACCTAGTATGACGATGGCTTTGGAGCAATATATTAAACAGGTTAATAAGTAAAAATCAGATTAATAAAATATTTAGCAAAATTTATTGTGAAATTTTAACAACCTTTGCATGAATTTGAATGTATTATCAAAATATTTTGCCGCATCCAAAATAGATGCTTTACTTTGTCGTTATAATAATTATTTAATTGCGTTTTAAGCTTGTATTTATATAAAATGTTCTGTTTGAACGCAGGTGGATTAGTTTTATCGTATATAACACTATGTAATTTTATTATATTCGAAATTATTTTGTTGTAGGAATGCTAAACTGGGATTGTTTAAAATGAGAAAAATATACTTTATCGCTCTTGCAGCTTTGGTCATAATAGGTACTAGCTGTGTTAAAGGTGGAAGCAATGGCGAATTGATTGGTGTTACAACTAAGAAGTTTAAGAACAATGAGGTTCCATTTGGGATGGTTTACATTCCAGCCGGGACTTTTATTATGGGTCAGACTGATCAGGATATAACTTTTGCGCAAATTTCACAGAATAAGCAGGTTACTGTTCAGGCTTTTTATATGGATGAAACTGAGATCAGCAATAAAGAATACCGTCAGTTTGTGAACTGGGTTCGTGATTCAATTGCTATTTCCACTTATCTTCAGGATGAACAATATTATCTTAAACCAAAGGGACAGGTAGATCCTAATGCTGCAGGCAAAAAATATATAAACTGGAAAAAAGTTGGAAACGGAAGTGCTATTTGGGGTGGAAAGAAGGGAAAAGGTGCATCAGCAAACGGACCAAAATTACAGGCCATGTATTACCAGGGAGATGACAGGGTCTTTGATCGGAATGAAATTGATGTAAGGCTTCTAAAATATAATTTCGCCATCATGAAGTTAAGGGATGCAGCAAATAATAGAAAAAATCTAACCTCAAAACGTTCTGATTTTATTCTCAGAGATACAGTTGGAGTATATCCGGATACCTTAGTATGGTTGTCTGATTTTGCTTATGCACAGAATGAGCCAATCGTTAAGGGTTATTTTTCGCATCCTGCTTATGCAAATTATCCTGTAGTTGGTGTAAATTGGCGTCAGGCACGTGCTTTCACAGTTTGGAGAACTCGTTTAAATGAAGCGTATAAAGATAGTCGCCGTCTTCCAAAGAGAGCCGATTATGAACTTCCTACCGAGGCAGAATTTGAATATGCTGCACGTGGTGGTAGGGTAGGTACAACTTTCCCTTGGGGAGGCCCCTATATAAGAAATGCAAAAGGTTGTCTGATGGCTAACTTTAAGCCCGGACGTGGTAATTATATTGATGATGGCGGATCAATCACTGTGAATGTAAAAGCTTATTATCCAAATGATTTTGGCTTATATAATATGGCTGGAAATGTTGCAGAATGGACTTCATCTGCATTTGACGAATCGTCATCAACATTTACTCATGATTTAAATCCAGCATTTAGCTATGAAGCTAAATCAGATGATCCTGAAGTTTTGAAACGTAAAGTTATTCGTGGTGGTTCATGGAAAGATATAGGTTACTTTCTCCAAAATTCAGCAAGCAGCTTTGAATACCAAGACACTTCAAAAGCGTACATCGGGTTCCGTTGCATCACAAAATACCAGGGTCGTGACATCAAGGACAGGCTCTAAAATTTAAATTTTCCTTATATCATTCTTAAATAGTATTATGGCTCAAAAGAAAAAATTCAAACTAGGTATTAATGCCTTTATTTCCTGGGGTGCTTCCATTGTAATCGTTGGTTTGATGTTCAAGATTCTGCATTGGAAGGGTGGTGAGTATATGATTGCAATAGGTTTGATAACCGAAGCAATTTTATTTTTTGTTTTAGGTTTTCAGTCAGAACCTGTAGATCCAGATTGGACAAAGGTATATCCTGAACTTGAAGATGATTTTAAAGGAGAGTCTAGCTCAAGCGGAACTAGTTCAGCATCTTCAACTGCTGCCCTGGATCAAATGCTGACAGAAGCTAAAATTGGTCCTGAACTGATCGAAAGTCTTGGTAATGGTTTACGCACATTTGGAGATAAGGTATCTGCCATATCAGGTATAGCGGATACTGCAAGTGCTACAACTGAACTAGCTT
>CAMDQV010000034.1 GCA_945906015.1 Pedobacter schmidteae
TCCCGAAAAACTGGTTCGGATGCCTGATCTTACTGGATTTGAAAAAACAGAAGTAATCATTCCAACAGCTTCACGCACGGTTTATGATCAGGCCATCAGAAGCACAGGAGCTAAAATTATAATGGTTGATAGCGAAGATGATCTCAGAAAGAAAATTGGTCCTCAAACTGCGATGATCTATATTGATGCAGAGAAAGAATCCTTTTTACCCCTAGAAATCATTTCCAAAATTGCAAAACCTTTAAATGTTCCGATTTTTGTGGATGCCGCAGCGCATATACTTACATTTCCAAATGTGCATTTGACAAGAGGTGCAGACGTGGTTGCATTTAGTGGAGGAAAGGGTCTTAAGGCGCCTGGCAGTTGCGGACTTTTATTAGGAAGAAAAGATTTGCTAATGTCTACATGGCAGGCAGCAGCTCCTCATCATGGTCCAGGGCGTGATAATAAAGTAGCTCGTGAAGAGCATATCGGTATGCTTGCAGCAGTTGAAACTTGGGTCCAAATGGATCATAAAAATGAAATGCAAAACTGGGTAAACTGGCTGGAGTACATTGGTAAGCAGGCTGCAACAGTAAAAGGGGTTAGTTTCCGTATCAGAATGCCTGATCCTAAATTAATTCATCATGTTACTCCTTATTTATTTATTACCTGGAATCCCGATGAGCTTCATGTTACAGGCCAGGAGGTATCCGAAGAATTAGGTAATACCTTTCCGAGGGTGGGGGTTGCAATATATAAAGATGAACCCGGCTTGACTGGCATCAGTTTGGTTGGATACATGATGGTTCCTGGAGATTACAAATTAGCCGCTTCTAGAATCAGGGATGTCATTGCAAGGAAAAGAAGTCAGAAACCAATTGTAACAATGAAAGCCCCATCCGTAAATATGCTGGGACGCTGGGATCTTGAAGTGCAGTATTATAATAGCCTGGATAAGCAACATTTATTTATTGACCAGCAGGAAGGGAATTATTTCTCAGGAGTGCATAAATCTGATTTTTCGGAGCGTGAAATAAATGGGACAATTGAAGGAAACCAGATAAAGATGCAAAGTGCTTGGGTAATTCCGGGTGATAGGATTCAAACCACATTCAAGGGTATAGTTAATGCAGAAACAGTTACCGGAGATATTGATATGCATGAATTTCTTTCTGCTAAATTCAGTGCCAAAAGAGCTAAATCTGAAATTGTCAAAAAGCCTGTAATTTATCCAAATGGAAGACCACAGGGAGGAAATTTTTTAATTTAGATTCTTTCAATGGTATTGAGTTGCACAAATTCAGATCTTTCTTAGATATTATTTTTTGTTTTTCAAAAACAGCATGATGTTTTTATTAATATAATGTTGTTTAATTAATACTTTATTAATACTATATTAGTGTTTAATAAAAAACAATATCTTGAATTACAATTCTTCATCTGATAAAGAATTATTGGAATATCTGAAAAACGACAGCCAGGGAGCGTTTACAGAGATCTATAATAGATATTGGAAACAGTTACTTTCTGTTGCATATATTTTTTGCAAGGATAAATCTGTTTCACAGGATATTGTTCAGGAGATCTTTGCCAAATTATGGAGCAGACGAGCTGAACTGGATATCGAATACCTAAATACTTATCTTGCCTCCGCTGTCAGATTTTCAGTATTTAAACTTATTTATAAGCAGAAAAGAAGGCTAGAAATTGAATCTCAGAATTCCGAACTTGAATTATCTACACACACAGAAGAACAGATTGATGCCCGGTTTATTCAGGAGTATATCAATAAAGTAGTTGAACAACTGCCAGAAAAATGCAGAATAGTGTTTAAACACAGTCGTAGCTGTGGCCTTTCTACTACTGAAATTGCAATTGAGCTTGGTATTTCCAAAAAAACAGTAGAAGGGTACCTTACTAAAGGATTAAAAACCATTCGGTTAAACCTTAGGAATGCAATGAACCTTTTCTAGGTTAAATTAATTATCTCAACAATTTTATTGTTTTTTATAAGGGTACTGGGCAACTTATGGCACTATATAGTATATACGCTAGAAGCTATAATGAATATACGACAAGTAGAAATCCGTAAACTAGTTGAAAAGTACCTGCATGACACCGCTACTAAGGAAGAAACTGAAAAGCTATTTCTATGGTATCGATCTGAAATGAATGCAGATTCAAAGTGGGATTTAGATGCTTTTGAGGATGAAGAGGACCTGAAATTATTTATTTTATCTAAAATAGATGCTCCTGATTTAATTGAAAAACAAGCACCAGTATATCGTAAATTTTATTATTTGGCCGCAGCGGCCAGTCTTGCTATTTTTATGGCAATTGGTTTGTATTTCTATACTAACAATGATCAGACGTATGCCGCTCCTGCTTCTGTAAAAAAAGCTGTCAAGCAAAAGGCAATTGATATTCAGCCTGGTACAAATAAAGCGATTCTTACACTTTCAAATGGAAAGAAAATCATCCTTGACGATTCGCAAAACGAAGTTGTGATTAACGATGGTGGAATTAAAGTTCATAAAAATGCAAAAGGCATAATCGAGTATACGCTCAATAGACTAGGAAAGGAGCATTCATTAACTGGTAAAAGTGAAGTTCAAACAGGATATAACACCATTCAGACCCCTATTGGTGGTAAATTTCAATTAACTCTTGCAGATGGCAGTAAAGTATGGCTGAATTCTGCATCTTCTTTACGTTTTCCAGTTTATTTTTCTGGAGACAATCGAGCGGTTGAGTTGAAGGGAGAAGCATACTTTGAGGTTGCAAAGAGCCAAAATAAAAAGTTTACGGTTCGCTCAGGTAATCAGACTGTTGAGGTGCTAGGTACTCATTTTAATATCAATGCTTATTCTGATGAGCCGGTTATAACCACTACGCTGATTGAAGGAGCTATTAGGGTAGTTGAACTAAATACTCATAAATTTCAAATACTTAAACCTGGTGAGCAATCAAAGGTTGACAATGGTATTCATATACAAAAAAAAGATACTCAAGCTGATATAGCTTGGAAAGATGGTTATTTCTATTTTGAAAATTCAAGTATCGAAACAGTAATGCGACAGTTGGGAAGGTGGTATGGCATAACCGCCAGATATGAGTCTAATTTGCCGCAACATCATTTTGAAGGTGCCATATCTACAAATCTGACACTATTAGAAGTGTTGGAAATACTTCAAAAAAGTAATATCCACTTTAGTCTTGAAGGGAAGGAGGTGGTTGTTATGCCTTAAACTTGAAAAGTAGAAGGCAGAAAAAAACCAGAAGCGTTGACGCGCTCCTGGCCAAAGTCTGGTCTTCTAATAAAAAATATTGAGTTAGATTATTGATCACCAAACAAATCAAATTTATGAATTTATTTACTAAAACAGAAGGCTGTTTAGGTCATGTCACAAGTATTGACCTAAAGCCGACAATTCCTGGTGAAAATCGATACGTTAAGTATTGTAAAAGCCAGTTGATTTCATCAAATTCAATTTTTCTTGTCATGAAGCTGACATTCATTCTTCTTTTTGCCTTAATCTTTAATGTTCAGGCAGAGGGTTATTCTCAAAAAGTTACTTACAGTGGCGAAAATGTTGCGATTCAGAAAGTGTTTTCCTCAATTAAGAAACAAACAGGTTATGGATTCTTCTTTCAAAAAGAATTAATCAGTTTAGCAAAGCCCGTAACTATTAATGCTGTAAATGAAGATCTTTCAGAGGTTTTGATTGCTTTATTTAAAAATCAGCCTTTAGAATTCAGTATTCAGAATAAAACAATTCTGGTATTAAAAAAGACTGTTCCCATTATGATTCCTGAAAGCAATCTGGTTAATATCTCAGAATTGCTAGAAGTGAAAGACATTATAGTCAAAGGTCAGGTTTCTGATGCTAGTGGCGAAACATTGCCAGGGGTAAGTATAAAACTAAAGGGTACTAATATTGGTGCCACCACTGATGTTGATGGACGATTTACCATCAATGTTTCTGATAAAAATAGCATACTTGTCTTTACTTACATTGGCTATGTTACTCAGGAGCAAACCGTGAATGATCGCACTACCCTGAATGTAAAAATGGAAGCTGCTAATACTGCTTTAACCGAAGTAGTAGTTACAGCATTTGGACTTTCTAGACAGAAAAAAGCATTAGCTTATTCTGTAACCGAAGTAAAGGGTGAGGAGTTCACAACATCTCGTGAAAATAATATCGCAAATGCTTTTTCAGGCAAAGTAGCGGGGGTTAACGTAACTGGTATGGCTTCTGGCCCTGGTGGTTCTAGCCGTGTTATTATTAGGGGAAACGGTTCGCTTAGTGGAAATAATCAACCATTATATGTAGTGAACGGTATGCCAATAAGTAATATTGCCCGTGCGCAGGCACAAGGAGAGGGTGCAACTATATTAGATCGTGGAGATGGTATTTCATCAATCAATCCAGATGATATTGAATCAGTCAATATTTTAAAGGGTGGACCAGCTGCAGCTCTTTATGGAAGTCGGGCATCAAACGGTGTCATATTAATTACCACTAAAAAGGGTGCAGTTCAAAAAGGTATAGGTGTTGAAGTTGGTAGTAATTTCACAGTTGGATCTCCATCAATGTTCCCAGATCTTCAATATATCTACGGACAAGGTTTAGATGGAATAAAACCAATAACTCAAGCACAATCAATCAGTTCTGGTCGATTGTCATTTGGTGCCAAAATAGATGATGTAACAGGTGGCTATGTTCAATTTGATGGCGTTGCCAGACCCTATAGTGCGGTTAGCGTAAAACAAAACTGGCAAAATTTTTACAGGCCAAGCACCAATCTTACCAATAACATAGCATTCTCAGGAGGAAGCTCAAATGCACTTGTTTATCGTTTGGGTATATCTGATCTAAGAGCAAATGCTTTAGAGCCTGGATCAAGTTATAATAGACAGTCGGCTAACCTAGATGTACGCTCTGAACTTGGTAAAAAAATTATCATTGAAACTACATTCCATTATAATTCTGATCAGGGTACTAACAGACCAGGTAATGGCTATGCAGATAATACCACCTCATGGGCTACTAATTTACTTGCCAATACGGTTGATATTAGAAATCTGTCTCCTGGCTATGATGCTAATTTTAATGAGGTACAGTGGCAACAGGTTCCCGAAGCTCAAAATCCATATTTCGTAATCAACCGAATGGGGAATACGGATAAAAAGAATCGTTTCATGGGACAGGCAAGTATTCAGTATAATATTCTGAAAAACCTCTTTGTAAAATTTAACGGTATGAGAGATATAGATCGTTTTGAATCAATGGATTATATGCCTTGGGGTACTGCTAAAAGACCTAAAGGACTATTCAACTCAGGAACATCGTTCAATACAAAAACCACTGCTCAATTATTGGTTAATTACAATGCCACATTCCTGAAGAATTTTCAGGTAACCACAATGGCTGGTGCTGACATTGATAGAAATGTATTCAACTCTACTTATAATGGAGGAACGGAGTTCATTGTTCCTAACTTTATAAGTTATTCAAACTTATCACTGCAATCAGCGAATATAGGTTATAATTCATTTGGCCAGAACTCTCTTTTTGGATCTGCAGATTTGAGCTATAAAGGTATATTTTATATAAATGCCACCGCAAGACAAGATTGGTTCTCTACACTAAACCCAGGTAATAATTCGGTTTTGTATCCTTCGGTTGGAGCTAGTATAATTCTGTCGGATGCTATTAAATTACCATCCTTGATAAGCTTTGCTAAACTTAGAGCTTCTTATGCTCAGGTGGGTGGTTCAACAGTGAGCCCTTACCAGATTAATCAGAGCTACAACTTTCAACAAGGCGGACATCTTGGTCAGCCAGTTCAAACTACTTCTTCAGCATTATCTAATCCTGATTTAAGACCATTGACATCAACAACTTATGAGGGTGGTGTCGATATTCAATTTCTTAAAAATCGCTTAGGTCTAGATTTTACATACTATAACCGTAAAACAACGGATGATATTTATAGTACTGCTATTGCTTCTTCATCTGGATACACCTCTGCCTTATTAAATGTAGGTGAATTGAGTAATAAAGGAATAGAGATTTTATTAACCGGACAACCCATTAAATCCACTAAGTTCAATTGGGATGTGAGTGCTAATTATGCGTATAATAAAAGTACGATTGAAAAACTTTCATCTGGCTTGACTTCAATTGCAGGTGTAGAAATAGGAAGGCCGTTCAATACTGTTCGTGGCAGAACTTATTTAGATAATGCCAGCGGACAACGTGTTTTCAATAAATTAAGTGGATATGAGGTTCAAGGTCCAGAAATTGAATATGGTTCGGGTGTTCCTCCACATACCATGGGATTAACCAATAATTTCAGGTATAAGAATTTTGCATTCAATTTCTTGATCGATGCAAAATTTGGGAATATTGTACAATCTGGACTTAGCAGGTATCTCTATCGTTTTGGATTATCTAAAAATACACTTCCAGGAAGAGGGCCAGAGGGCTTAACTCTTTCAGGTGTTGATCAGGCAGGTTTACCATATACTAAAACATGGAAAGTAGAGGAAGTTGATACGTATTATAATAACCAGGCCTCTATTAGTCCTTTAACTACATCTGTATTTGATGGCGACTTTATTAAGTTAAGAAGCGTGGTCTTGAGTTATAATCTGCCGGTTAAGAAACTAAAGTTTGTTAATCTTCAATCAGCTAATTTTTCATTGGTGTCTCGTAATTTGGCTATCATTTACAAGAAAATTACTGACTTTGACCCAGAATCTGCTTACACTATTGGTAATAATCAGGGTGGATCCTCTAACACAATTCCTAGGACTCGTGATATTGGCTTTAATTTAGTTGTGAAATTTTAATTCTCATTACCTAAAATTTTGAATATGAAACTTAATCGAATTAACAAAATAGTTGCATTTCTTACAATGGTTATTGTTCTTTCAGCTTGCACAGATGAGTTGGCAAAATTGAACAAAAATCCAAATGCGTATGAAGAGGTCAACCCTAAATTTCTGTTTACCAGAGCCCTTTTAACACAGGCAAATCTGAATCCAAATGGAAATCGTTTTAATAATATGCAAATGTTGCAACAAGAGGCTACCTATAGCGAGGTAACTGCACCCGGCGACAAATATTTTGCTGAAGGATATGTAAGAACCAATTGGAACGCATATAGCGGATGCTTAAAGGATATTAATCTGGTTATTGATGCATCGAGTAAAGATCCTAATAATGTCAATCTGAGAGCTGTAGCCAGAATATGGCGTGTCTACATTTACCATCAATTAACTGATTTATATGGAGATATTCCATATTCTGAAGCTAATAAGGGTATTAGTGGGGGTTACACTCCAAAATATGATATCCAAGCTGATATCTTTAAAAATATGGTTGTTGAACTGGATGAGTCTGCAAAGGCACTTGATGCATCTAAAACTACCTATGGCAGTTCAGATTTGATCTATAGCGGAAATACAAGCAGCTGGAAACAATTTGCCTATTCTTTAATGTTGCGCATAGGAATGCGTTTATCTAAAATTGACATGGCAGAATCTACTAGAATTGTAAAACTTGCAATTGCTGGTGGCCCGATTACAACTGCAGGTGCCTTGGCAAAAATACCGTATGCTGATGGTGCCTTAACCAGAAATCCACTTTCTGATCAAGCACGGATTTTGGATTATGTAGATGGACAAAATCCATTGAATGTTCAGGGATCTAAGATGTCAAAAAGATTGATCGATCATTTGAAAGGAAATTCAACTACAACCAAAGATCCTCGACTCAATGTGATGTCAATTCTTTGGGTTAAGCAAGCAGATAAAACCTATAAAGCAGATACCGCTACTGCCTTGCAAAAGGGAATGAAAAATGCACAGTTCAATGGTTATCCTGCTGATTTTGAAAGCTATTCTGAACCTAATGTAGACGTAGTTTATAGCTATTCAGCACCATTTGTTGTTATGGGTCCGGCAGAAGTTAATTTTTTACTATCCGAAGCAGTAGTGCGTGGAATGCATACAGGAGATGCTTCAGCTTATTATTCGGATGGTGTTAAGGCAGCCATGGCACAATGGGCACTTTTTGGTGCAGGAGGAGTGATTTCATCCGATAAGGTAACTACTTATCTTGCCTATAATCCATTCAACTCTGCTGGAACTGTAAATGATAAAGTAGAACAGATCTCTACCCAAAAGTGGGTCTTATTTTACCTTGATCAGATCGAAAATTTTGCAAATTGGAGGCGCACTGAATATCCTGTTTTAATTCCAACGAACTATCCTGGTAATATTACTGGTGGCCGTATCCCAAGAAGATATATTGTTCCTGAAGCAGAAGAAACACTGAATAAGATAAATTTCTTAGCTGCAAAAGCCAGACAAAGTGGAGATAACACTTTATTAAGTCGCGTTTGGTGGGATAAACCATAAAAATTTATTGTTTAACCTTTATTAATTAATCCAGGTTATTTTTTAAATACGATCAAGTATTGAAAAAATAACCTGGATTTTTTTTCAAATTTATTAAGTTTAGGGATAATTAAGCTGTTATGAAACGTAGAAATCTATTAAAATACCTTTCCGTATTACCACTCAGTGGCGCGGTAATTGGTTCCGAATCTTCTTTTAACCCATTAATGGCTGCAGAACCTGAATTTCCTGCTCCACAACTAGCTAATAATCAGCCAAAGCGAATCGCTGCAATCTTAACAGAATACCGTCCTGGTTCACATGCAGATGTGATTATAGGCAAATATTTGGAAGGTTTTAACCAGGATCAGATGGCGCCTTATCCGGAGTCTAAGATCGTATCTATGTTCACGGAACAGATTCCAGAAAATGATATGAGCAGACCATTGGCAAAAAAATACAATATTCCAATATTCCGGACTGTGGCCGATGCATTGACAATGGGAGGAGATAGCCTTGCCGTAGATGCGGTATTGCTGATTGGTGAGCATGGAGAATACCGCATGAATGATAAGGAACAAAAGCAATATCCAAGATTCGAAATGTTCTTGAAAATAACAGATGTATTCAGGCAGTATAAAAAATCAGTACCAGTATTTAATGATAAACACCTTTCGTACAGCTGGCGACAAGCCAAACGGATGGTTGAAATTTCTAAGGAACTAAAGTTTCCGATGCTTGCAGGTTCTACAATACCTGTATCATGGCGAATCCCTGCTATTGATACTCCTTTTGGAAAAGCACAAAAATATGCTGTTGGTATATCTTACAGTGGATTAGATATTTATGGCTTTCATTTATTGGATGGTTTACAAGCAGTTGTTGAACGAAGAAAAGGTGGTGAAACTGGAGTAAAGTCTGTACAATGCTTGGAAGGTGATGAATGTTGGAATTTTATGGATCAGAACGAATGGGTTAAAAGACTCTTTGATCAGGCAATTTCTCATAGCGAATCACGTGTTGCAGGCAATATGAAGGAGCTTGTTAAAAAACCGTCTGTATTTATTGTCGATTATAATGATGGCTTAAAGGCTGCCGCATTTCTGATGACCGGTTTGGTAGATGACTTTACCTATGCAGTTGATGTTGAAGGTGAACAAAAGCCATTCTCAACCCTCATGAAGCTGCAAGGAAAGCCTCATTATCATTTTGGTTGTCTAATTAAAAATATTGAAATCATGTTTATTTCTGGGAAAGCACCTTATCCTGTTGAACGCACCATGTTAAGCAGCGGCATATTGGATTTTGCATTGGAATCACGTATATTGGGGTATAAAAAAATAGAAACTACAGAATTAGCACGGGTACGATACCAGTGCGCGCCTGAATCCTATTTTTTTAGTAAGGGCTGGGGTAGTAATGGTAAGCGCTTAGATTAACCGTTTACCTACCAATTTTTAAAATAGTTTAATATAAATACCTAATAGTTTATCTCGATTTTTTTTAATAAATAATAAATAATACTAGTTCAAATGAGTAAGTTCTATATTCTGCTGGTAACAATTTTGTTGCCTTTTGTAATTTTTGCACAGTCTAAACCCTATGATATCATCATAAAAGGTGGACATGTTATTGACCCAAAAAATAACATTAATTCGGTAATGGATGTGGCAATTTTAAATGGCAAAATTGCAAAGGTTGCAGCCAGTATTGATGCAGCGCAAGCCCCACAAGTGGTCAATGCTCAGGGATTATATGTTACACCTGGTTTGATTGATATTCACGGACATGTTTTTGCAGGCACCGAGCAAAATCATATGTATAGTAATGGTTTTAGCAGCGTCATGCCTGATGGTTTTTACCAAAGAGTTGGGGTAACCACTGTAGTGGATGCAGGTGGCTCTGGTTGGAGAGATTTTCCGACCTTTAAAAAGAATATTATAGATAATTCTCAGACCCGTGTTCTGGCGTTTTTAAATATTGTAGGTAGCGGAATGCGTGGCGGTGTCATAGAGCAGAATACAACTGATATGGATTCTCAAATAGCAGCTAAAGCAGCTATTGCCTATAAAGATTACGTAGTGGGTATAAAAGTAGCACATTTTACAAGCCCTGATTTTACAAATGTTGACCGTGGCGTTGCTGCGGGTAAATTAGCTAATATTCCGGTGATGGTTGATTTTGGTGGAACAAAACCAAGACTTTCTCTAAAGTCGTTATTCATGGAGCATCTTCGTCCTGGCGATATCTTTACGCATACATTTGGCGAATTACTTGACACCAAAGAAGCGATTGTTGATACTGCAAAAAAGGAATTAAAGCCTTTTGTTCTGGCTGCACAAAAAAGAGGAATTATATTCGATGTAGGATATGGTGGTTCAAGTTTTAGGTACTCACAAGCAATTCCTGCTGCTAAGTCCGGATTTCATCCCAATACAATAAGTACTGACCTTCACATTAGCAGTATGAAAGGCTCTATGAAGGATATGCTTTTAGTGATGTCAAAATTCTTAAAAATTGGGATGAACCTGCAGCAAGTAATCAATGCAAGTACCTGGGCTCCGGCAAAGGCAATCAATCGACCACAGTTAGGTAACCTCTCAGAGGGTGCAATTGCTGATGTTGCAATTCTTGGAATGAGAAAGGGTAATTTCGGTTTCTATGATCTGCAAGGATATAAAATGGAAAGTAATGAAAAGCTAGAATGCGAAATGACCATTTTCGGAGGCAAGATCGTTTATGATCTCAATGGAATTGTAAGTCCGCTTCATAACTGTACTGAATGTAAATAATTTCTGATCTACGTATACTACAAACCAGCCAATAAAACATGAAGCGCCGAGAAATTCTGAAAACTTTAACCATGTTACCACTTGCAGGTGCGATTGGTAATTCCGGTTCTATAGTTCAATCAGTGCAGGCTGCACCGCTGCCAAAGCGGGATATATTCAGTGAGTTTGGTCTGCGTACATTTATAAATGCTTCGGGATATTTCACTTCGTTGAGCGGATCTTTGATGAATGAGGAGGCTTTTGAAGCTATTCGCGATGCATCAAAACATTTCTGCAGGCTTGAAGATGTACAAGACAAGGTTGGAGCAAGGATCGCTAGTCTGCTACATGCTGAATCGGCCATGGTTACAGCCGGGGCTTTTTCTGCCTTGATGTTAGGAATGGCTGGTGTTTTAAGCGGTAACGACGCTAAAAAGGCTTCACAAATCCCCTTTCTTGAAGGTACTGGAATGAAGTCGGAAGTGATTCTTCAAAAAGCACATAATGATGGTTATGCTCATGCACTTAAAAACTGTGGAGTAAAACTAATCACGGTAACCACCGCTAAAGAATTGGAAAATGCCATCAGCGACCAAACTGCAATGATGTATTTTATCAATTATCAGGCTTCTCTGGGTGAAATTCAACATGCTGAGTGGCTAAAAATAGCCAAGAAACACAATTTACCTACCATGATTGATATGGCTGCAGATCTTCCTCCAAAAGAAAATCTGTGGAAATTTCATGATATGGGTTTTGATTTGGTTTGTGTTTCAGGGGGTAAATTTATGAGAGGTCCTCAAAGTACAGGCATACTTAGTGGAAAAAAAGATCTGATTGCTGCCGCCAGACTAAATGCCCCGCCAAGAGGAAATAACATTGGTCGCGGAATGAAGGTAAATAAGGAAGAAATTTTTGGTTTATATTTTGCTTTAGAACGCTTTATAAATTCTGATCAGGATCAGGAATGGAAAATGCTCGAAGACAGAATTACTGTAATTGCCAAGGCTGCCTCTTCAGTTAAGGGCGTGAAAGCTGAAGTAATACCCTTGCTACTGATCAATCGTATTCCAACTTTAACTATTTCTTGGGATAAATCACTAATTAAACTAGATAATCTTGCTACCAATTTAAGGGAAGGTAATCC
>CAMDQV010000035.1 GCA_945906015.1 Pedobacter schmidteae
GGGTCGATCCACAGGTCATTTGGGCCATTAAATAGCTTTCCTTGATAATTATCTAAAAGAACCGTTATTTTTTTATCGGGACTTATTGACCAGAGCTCATTTTTTTCATCAGCCGCGGTTAGCAGATTGCCCTTTTTGTCGAAATACATTCCGTTTGATCGGCCAGTTTTATCTAGAAATACAGTTAATTGCCCATCGGTACTGTATTTCCATATTTTATCATTGGGCTGATCGGTAAAAAATACATTACCTTTTTTATCAACTGCTGGGCCTTCGGTAAATTTGAATTGGTTTGAAACTAATTTTGGTTTAGCATTTTCAGCAATTATTTCAGCTTCATTATGCTGATATTTTGAGGATCTGCTTAATTCTAAAGGGGATATTCCTGCTATAGAAAAATAGACAGCAATTGGTATCAATAGGTTATACTGAATGGTGTTGAGCATGATCATTGGCTAATGAATTAAGGGTTTATAATGAAGGTGTTTTTCCGCCATCCACAGGAATATTGATACCATTTATATAAGATGCAGCAGGGCTTGCAAGAAAAGCAACGGCTGCGGCTACCTCAGCTGGATCGGCAATTCTTCCTGCCGGAATAGTACTGATCATTTCATCTTTTACTACATCCATACTTTTGCCTTCTTTTTGTGCAATAGAATTGATCAAGAATTCCAGTCTGCCAGTCATGGTAAATCCTGGTAAGACATTGTTAACAGTAATTCCAAAAGGACCTAGTTCTAATGCAAGGGTCTTTGCCCAGCTTGCAACTGCCCCCCGGATTGTATTGGATACTCCCAAACCTTTTAATGGGGTTTTTACCGAGGTGGATATGATGTTAATGATCCTACCAAAATGATTTTTCTTCATTCCGGGAACGATTGCCTGAACAAGAATCTGATTGCAGATCAGATGCATATTAAATGCATTGATAAATTCATCTGTACCAGCATCTAAAGCTTGGCCACCTGTTGGTCCGCCAGTGTTATTGATTAGGATATCTACCTTGTTATTGGTAGTATAATTGCCGATAATGCTTTTAAGAAGTATGGGATCTGTGAAATCGGCGATTAGAAAATCATGCAACTGATCATTCTGTAAAGGAAGTTCTTCTAAAACAACCCGAAGTTTTTCTTCGTTTCGTGCAATCAGAGTAATACTTGCCCCTAATAGTGCGAGTTCAATTGCTGTGGCCTTTCCTATTCCCTGTGTACTTCCGCATACCAAAGCTCTTTTTCCTGTCAGATTTAAATTCATTTTTAAAATGCTTTAATTTAAAGCTAAGATAGTACAGAAAAGTATTGTTCAAGCTCTTGAAGTGTATTTGAATTTGTCGCAATATCTTTGATTATCTTTCCCTTTTCCATCAATAGTATGCGATCACAAACTTCTGTGACATGATTCAGGTCATGGCTGGAAACAATAGTGGTGATTTGTTGCTCTCTGCTTAATTCCTTTACTATGTTTTTTAAACGGATCTGAGTACTTGGGTCAATATTGGCAAAAGGTTCATCTAGCATCAATACCTCCGGATTCTGAATCAGGCTTGCAGCAATACCAACTTTGGTTTGATTCCCCTTGGAAAGGTCACGGATGTATTTTCCTTTTTTTAAGATTTCTCCATTAAAGAATTCAGTAAACTGTACTAGCTCTGAATCTATCTGTGCTTTATTTTTGTTGTGGAGTCCACCAATAAAATGAAAATATTCTTCTGGAGTTAGATAGTCGATCAAAAAACCTTCATCCAGATAGGATGTGGTATAGTCTTTCCATTCTTCTGTATTAGCCACATTTTTTTCTTTAGATAATACTTCTCCAGCATCTGGCCTGATCAGGTCGAGCATCATGCGAAATAAGGTTGTTTTTCCGGCACCATTATTTCCGACAAGGCCAATAGATTCTCCCCTTTTGATACTTAGTTGCGGAATGTTCACAACCGTTACCCCATTATATCCTTTTTTTAAATTTAATATCTCAATCATATTATTCATTTCTAAATCCTTCGGCAATCGTATATCGTTTTTCCTGAAATTGTTCTATTAATTTGTTGACCCAATACGCTCTTGTTACTATAAATAACAGACCTATCAATCCTATTGTTACGATCCCTGCCTCCGGATAATCAAGCAAATTAAATGGCAGGAAAATAATGAAAGGCCCTAATAATAAGGGTAAAGATAATATCCATTGGGATGCACCAACACCTTCCCAATTAAAGGCTGAGCCCTTACTCAGATCAATTCTGCGAAAATTACGATTTGCAAAAAATAAAACAAGAAGTGTGTTTACACCCAGATTCCAGATCAACATAATGAAATGAATTGCCAGAACCCTCCACCCAAAATAAACATAGGGAATAGTAAGTAGAAAGCTTATTGTTGAGAACATCGTAAACAGTAAGAACTTTGCTCTGAAAAAATCTTTTGCCTTGATCTTGCTCACCAGGATACCATCAAAATGTGCACTTTGCCAGCTAAACATGAACTGACCATAATTGATGATGAAAATTCCGGTCATGAACATTCCGCAGAATATGATTGGATAGACAGAAAAATCTGGTCTGTTGTAGAAGATTAGTCCGTAAAACATGAAAAACAAACTCATCATTGTGACTGAACGTGGTCGTTTATTTCTAAGAATCAGTTTTAGCTCATTTGCAGCCAAATCACCTGCCATGCCGAATTTTCCTAAAAATGGAATCTCAGTACTTGATTTATGCGAATTATCCGCAGAATGCAGTTCTTCTAGATATAGATTATTCTTCAAATACCTGTAATTAATCAGGTAAATGATACCTGCAAGCAATAGGAATATCAAACAATAAATTGGTGTATTGATCAATGATTTGAAAATCTGTGCGGATAGTGCAGAAATTGAAAAGAGATTGAAATAAAAATCCAGGGACACCAAAAGTATCAGTGTTCCAAAGAATAGTAGCATCCACATTGCATTTAGATTAACCTTCCGCTTTAGCCAAAGACTAAAAAAATGATTGGTAAGAGTCATGCCTGTAATCGCTAAAATATAAGCTGAGAATGTAGCAGGCCCATGTTCAGGGAGTATTACCTTAATCAGAAATGGCAACGTTAAGAGTAGTGGACTGAGGTTGAATGCTGTTCCGAGTGAGGTTAGTGAAAGATAATTGATCAGTTGATTTTTATTGATCCGAAGGTGCAGATAGGGTCTGACAGCCAAAGTGGGCAACTCCTGCATCTGGAAACGCATCAATAGATCAATTAAAAAGTAATACATCAATAGACTATTGAATGAAGGTATGATCTCCTGGTTTGGATAGGTTTTTTCAAGAATCCTGTCTATGAAGAACGCAACTACCAATACATTTAGGAGTAGGTATAGAATCAGAATACCCATGACTATTCTCATGGCAATGCTTTTACCTGTATTTTTTGAGCGCCAGAATGCTTTAGACTGGTGAATAAGGAATGTTAAAGTCATGTTTAAAAGTATTAAAATTTTTAATGATCACTTTGTTTTTATCAATTAAAAGGTAAGTCTAGGACTATTAAATGTTATGATCAACTGGCCTTGATAAAACAGTAGCAGAGACGATTTTCAGAATCAAAATGATTTATATTTGATCCAATACTCGTGCCAGAAAAATGAACGATCCATCAAGGATAGTCAATTCTCTAATCAATCTTGCTCCTATAAAAATGTCAATCGGAGATCATCTTTTGGCATAAAGAGATAGCAGGAAAGCAGAACAATTATCTTTGAAAAGTAAATACAATTATAAATTAATTGAAATAAAAAACCATCTTGCAGAGTTATAAACCAATAGGGGTGATCCTTTCGCTGCAAATTCTACTTTTTCTGAATTTTCTATATTAAAAAGAAGCCTTATTAATAAAAGTAAATTAAAATATCGTACATAAATTTTATGCTTGTATTTTGTATTTTCGATATATTGAGCACATTATGTAAAAATTTCACATACATGTTACATGGTTTGAATGTCAATTTGATATTTGCCGTGCTTATGTTTTAAATTTGGTACCAATTTAGATACCATAAAATCTACAATGAAGTTAAAATCAGTTAAAGAAATGTTAAAGAGAATATGTCTGGCCATTTTTATTGTTGCAGCTTTATCCTGCCAGGCCGATCCACGGGTAAATATTGTGGTATCAGTAAATGACCTGAAGCCTGATATGCAGCAATCAGTAGTTGCTAAATCGCTGGTTGAGCTGATAGAGAATTTTCACTATCAAAAAGTTGCAGTTAATGATGCTTTTTCATCAGTTGTTTTCGATGAATATTTAAAAGCTCTGGATGGTGGCAGAAGTTACTTTTTACAAAGTGATATTGCTGGTTTTGAGAAATTCCGTCTAACAATGGATGATGATGTACGTAGCGGAGACCTGAGTGTACCTTTCTACATATTCAATGTATATCAAAAGCGTTATAATGACAGGGTAAGCTTTGCTTTAAAAGAGATCGAGAAGAAATTCAGTTTCACCAGCAATGATACCTATACCTATGATCGCGAGAAATTGCCATGGTTGAAGTCAGAATCTGAGTCAAATAGCCTTTGGTCAAAGCGAGTAAAATATGAAATGCTTAATCTTAAGATTACTGGCACAGAAGAAGAAAAGATCAAGGAAACACTCAAAAAGCGCTATGAGAACCTAATTTCACAATCTACCAAGTTTAATCAGCAGGATGTTTATCAGATCTTCATGAATTCCTTTACAGGAACTGTAGATCCTCATACAAGCTATTTTGTTCCTAACAAAGCTCAGGAATTCAATGAAGACCTTGCCCGTACATTCGAAGGTATTGGTGCCAGATTACAGTTGGAAAATGAAGTGGTGAAGATCGCTGAGATCATCCCTGGTGGACCAGCATTTAAATCAAAAGCCATACAGGCAAACGACCGCATCATTGCTGTGGCACAGGGTAAGGCTGGTGAATTTGTTGATGTGATTGGTTGGAGACTGGATGTAACGGTCACAAAAATTAAAGGTCCAAAAGGAACAATAGTTCGTTTAAAGGTTATTCCTGCCGGGCAGGAATTATCATCTACTCCTAAAATTGTGGAACTGGTAAGGGATAAAGTTGTTCTTGAAGATCAGTCAGCAAAAAGAACTATCAAAACTATCACATCGGGAGGTAAACCCTATAAAATCGGAATTATTCAGTTACCTGCATTCTATGCTGATTTTAAAGCGATGCAGGCTGGTGACCCTAACTATAAGAGTACCACTCGCGATGTTAGACTTTTACTGGATACTTTAAAGCGCGAGAAGGTTGATGCGGTTGTTCTGGATCTAAGAAGCAATGGTGGAGGTTCTCTTCCTGAAGCAATCAGCCTTACAGGCTTGTTCATTAAATCTGGTTCGGTTGTACAGGTACGTGATAGAAGAAACGAGATTGAGGTCAGTGAAGATGAGGATGAATCCATTGCATGGACTGGCCCTCTAGGTGTATTTATTGATAGATTCAGTGCTTCGGCATCCGAAATATTTGCCGGTGCTATCCAGGATTACGGTAGAGGTGTAATTATTGGTAATCAATCTTATGGAAAAGGCACTGTTCAGCAGGGAATAGATATGTCAAGGGTTATCAGCACTACGGATAAACTAATGCTTAAAGGTGCACAAACTGTAAATGCTAAAGGTTCTCAGTCTGATAGTAAAGGAGTTAATGTAACCAGAACAAATGCCCCTGAATTTGGTCAGATTAACCTCACCATCGCTAAATTCTATCGTGTGAATGGCAGCAGTACCCAGCATAAAGGAGTAGTGCCTGATATAGAATTCCCAACTGTATTTTCGAAGGATAAATATGGCGAGAGTTCTGAGCCTAGAGCATTACCATGGGATACTATTGCTCCAAGCGAGTTCAGTCCCTTAGTCAGTATTGATGAAGTTAAACGTAAACTTATTGCTTTACATCAGGAGCGCATGAAAACTTCAGTTGGTTTTAAAGACCTTCAAGAAGATATTGCTGAGTTTGCAAAGCGCGAAGCTGAAACATCCATAACCCTTAATGAGGCTCAGCTGAAAAAGGAACGCGATGAGCAGGAAGCAAAATCGCTTCTTCGTGAGAATCAGAAACGCGTAGCTAAAGGTTTGGCACCTCTAAAGAAAGGTGAAATAAAACCAAAAGAAGATATCGACTTTATTCGTGATGAAGGTCTGCAGATCATAGCAGATTTTATCCAAATAAAATAAGGAAAGCCCCGGTAAAGCCGGGGGGTTTTATGCAGCATTCTTTTATACAAATAGCTTGATCACATAACCCTGAGTCAGAATTAATTACCGAAACCCTTGAAAGATAGAGTTGTAAAAATGACCTTGATTATTAAAAGTCTTACGGCTTTTTCTTTTCCTGAGTATCCATAATGTTAATACTCATCATTTGCTCCATGGTACGTTTCATTCCATCTGAAGAACCATCAAGGAAAATCACATTTCCTTTGCCATTTTCAGCAAAATGTTTTATAGCTTCTGTCCACATGGTAAATAATATGACAGATGTGTCAAGATCGGCAGTCTGCATTTCTTTCGCTGCATGAGTCATACCCTTGGCTACTTCCTCACGGAACAGTGCAATACCCTGTCCGCGTAACTGCGCTGCTTCACGTTCTGCATTGGCAGCAATTTTTATCGCATTTCCATCAGCTTCGGCAGCCTTGGTTTTTGTGATTAGAAGTGCCTGGCCTTCGTTTTCTGCTGCTGCCTTCAGGTTATTTGATGCTACAACACGGCTCATTGAAGTAAGAATCACTTCATCAAAAGTAATGTCGTTTACCTGAAGATCCTGTAAGTGGTAACCCCATGTTTCAAGTACTGTATCTAATTGATCTTTTACGTGATCAACAATATCCTTCCTAAGACTTAATACTTCTGCTTGTTTTTTACTCGCCACAAATGCACGGATAGTTCCTTCAATGGTACGGATAAGGGCCTGCATCAGGTTTTGATCATTAATAAATTTAAAGGCAACATTTTTTATAGTTTCTTCATCAGGATTATTCACTGAATAAAGCACCATGGCTTTGAAATAAACATTTGCCTGGTCAATGGTTACTGCCTGGAATTCAAGCTCCACTGCTCGGTTCTGAATAGATACGCGGGAGTGAATAACTTCGATCAAAGGAATTTTTAAACTCAATCCCGGTTTCAAAAGTCTTCGGTATTTCCCAAAAACAGTTATAACCCCTATGGTGCCTTGTCTTACAGTTACAAATGAGCTGAACAAGATGACTACCCCGCAGAATAATATAATATAGGTTGTGTACATGGATTTAGATTTACTAGATGAATTTTTTTGAAGATAGTAAAGAATTTTCTTAGTTATGAATTCTGTTAATTTAAAAGACAGGAAATGAAAAAAGATAAAAGACTAGTATACTTTGCTGGCTTCCTATTGGCATACTTATTCTAAAGTATCAGGAAAAGAATTTTTGGATCAATAGTAAAGTATTGAGTACTGTGCTTTCCTTATTTAGGGTAGTTGTAGAGTTCTAGTCTCTAAGTGAAGCAAGTAGTCTGCCACCTTTATAATAATATCTTCTCCAATAGTCTTCATCCAGATCACTGATCATTACTCCTTTACTGCTAGAAGCATGTGCAAATTTATTATTGCCTATGTAAACACCCATGTGAGTAATTGAGCGGCTACCTATTTTGAAGAAGACCAAATCACCCTCTTTCAGCTCATCTTTGCTGATCGGGTTTACCATGCTGAATATATTTCTAGAATTATTACCGATTAGAGTACTGAATACTTTATTGTATAATTCAAATGCGAAACCTGAACAATCAATTCCTTTTTTAGTTTCGCCACCTAAGCGATAGGGAGTTCCTATCCAGTCATAAACGAATTGATAAAGCTTTAAGTTTGATGTAGCAGAAAGCGCAACACCCATAATTTGAGAGAAATATTCAGAGGCTAAATTATCAGGATCCTCAATTTTATCTATAGGTTTTTGATCCTTAATAGCCGTTTGTGCCTTTACAGACACGAAAGAAATCATAAGTAGCAAGGCTACGATTACTTTTTTCCCCATTTTTAATTGGTTTTGTTTATAGTTTTAAAAGATAAAACTATAAACGTATTCATACTCTTTATAAATTAATAATATAACAAAGATAAGAAATTTTCTCTTTTAAAACAAGGGGAATTGCTTTACCGACATTTTAACAACCTGCTTATAAGAAGTAAAATGAAAAAAAATAAGGATTAATAGTGCAAACAAAACACTTGGCTATTCTTTTTTTAGGAAGATATGGTTAGATTTGTCGTCCCTAGAAAAGACTAAACGAGATTTATACATACGATTACGAATGAGTTCAATAGAAATTACGAAAGAAACCTATCTGCAGTGGTACGAATCAATGCTTTTGATGCGCAAATTTGAAGAGAAAGCAGGACAACTTTATGGTCAGCAAAAGATCAGAGGATTTTGTCACCTGTATATCGGACAAGAAGCAGTAATGGCTGGCGCAATGTCAGTTTTAAGACCTGAAGATTCTATGATCACTGCTTATCGCGATCACGCGCATGCACTGGCTAAAGGTATGGGTGCTAATGAAGTTATGGCAGAATTATATGGAAAAGCTACCGGATGTTCAAAAGGTAAAGGCGGTTCAATGCACATGTTCAGCAAAGAAAAGAAATTTTTCGGTGGGCATGGTATAGTAGGCGGACAGATTCCTTTGGGTGCCGGTATTGCCTTTGCAGAGCAATACAACGGAACCGATAATGTATGTGTTTGTTATATGGGTGATGGTGCTGTTCGTCAGGGAGCACTGAATGAAACCTTTAATATGGCAATGTTGTGGAAGTTACCTGTAATTTTTGTTTGCGAAAACAATGGTTATGCAATGGGAACATCTGTGGTTCGTACTACCAATATGGTTGATATCTATAAAATTGGACTTGGTTTTGATATGCCATGTGCTCCGGTTGATGGCATGGATCCGGTTGCTGTACATACTGCCATGGATGAAGCAGTTCAGAGAGCAAGAAGAGGAGATGGTCCTACATTTTTAGAAGCCAGAACTTACCGTTATAAAGGGCATTCAATGTCTGATCCAGCTAAATACCGTACAAAAGAAGAAGTTGAGATTTATAAGGCAAAAGATCCTATTGAGGTTGTTAAAGCTGCAATAGAAGATAAAAAATATGCAGATGAAGCCTGGTTTGAAGAGATTAGCAATAAAATTAAAGCGATTGTTGATGAATCGGTTAAATTCTCTGAAGAGTCACCATGGCCAGATCCATCCGAATTATATAATGATGTGTATGTTCAATCTGACTATCCATATATCCGCGACTAATCAAAACTTTTATACAATACTAATCTGTAAATAATAATGGCTGAAGTAGTTAAAATGCCTAAGATGAGCGATACGATGACAGATGGTGTTATCGCAAAGTGGCATAAAAAAGTTGGTGATAAAATTAGTTCAGGTGATCTGGTTGCTGAAATCGAAACAGACAAAGCCACTATGGACTTTGAGTCTTTCCAGGAAGGAACGTTATTATATATAGGTGCTAAAGAGGGCGAAGCAGCCCCCGTTGATTCAGTTATTGCCATTCTGGGCCAAGAAGGTGAAGATTTTCAGTCACTATTAATTGGGGCAGGCACTCCAGTAGTAAGTGCTCCAGAAGCTAAATCAGCTGAAAGTAAACCTGCTGAAGTTGTTATAGCAACAGAACAAGTTTCAGGTAATAGTGACGCAGATGCAGAAGCAATGGGTGCTACGATTATTCGTATGCCGCTTTTAAGTGATACGATGACTGAAGGTGTTATTGCAGTATGGCACAAAAAAGTAGGTGATAAAGTAAAAAGTGATGATGCCCTTGCTGATGTAGAAACAGATAAGGCTACAATGGAAGTGATCGGCTATGCCGATGGTTCTCTTTTGTATGTTGGTGTTGAAAAAGGACAGGCGGCAAAAGTTAATGATATCATTGCCATAGTGGGTAAAGAAGGTACTGATGTTTCTGTCTTACTTAAGTCAGGTTCAAAGCCAAAAGCTGTTGCTGCTGTGGTAGCAGTTGAAAAGCCTCAAGCGGCTGCAGCAGTTGAATCAGTACAAATAGTTCATACTCATTCTGATTCAACTTCTCGTTTGAAGGCGTCTCCGCTGGCTCGTAAAATTGCAAAAGATAAAGGTATAGATCTGGCTCAGGTAAAGGGAAGTGCTGAAGGTGGAAGGATCGTTAAAAAAGATATTGAAGGATTTACTCCTTCGGCTGTAAAAGCTATAGTTGATGCTCCCGAAGAAGCAAAAGCTGTCGAAGTTGTAGCAGTACCGGTTCCACAATTTACCGGTGTAGAAAAATATACTGAGAAGTCGGTTTCTCAAATGCGTAAGGTTATTGCCAAGCGTCTTTCTGAAAGCTTGTTTACTGCTCCTCATTTCTATCTTACCATGTCAATTGATATGGATAGTGCGATGCAGGCTCGTGCAAAGATTAATGAATTTGCTTCAGTGAAAATCTCATTTAATGATATTGTTCTAAAAGCTGTTGCTGTTGCGTTAAAGCAACATCCAAATGTTAATTCATCCTGGTTGGAAGATAAGATTCGTTATAACGAGCATGTCAATATTGGTGTTGCAGTTGCGGTAGAAGATGGCCTGTTAGTTCCAGTAGTTCGTTTCGCTGATGGAAAATCACTTTCTCATATTTCTGCAGAAGTAAAAGATTTTGCACTGCGTGCAAAAACTAAAAAACTGCAGCCTCAAGACTGGGAAGGTTCTACCTTCACTATCTCAAATCTGGGAATGTTTGGTATTGATGAATTTACTGCTATTATTAATCCTCCGGATGCCTGTATTTTGGCAGTTGGTGGAATACAGCAGGTTCCGGTTGTTAAGAATGGCGCTGTTGTACCGGGTAATGTAATGAAGGTTACCTTAAGCTGTGATCATCGTGTTGTTGACGGTGCTACCGGATCAGCATTTTTACAAACATTGAAAGCTTTACTTGAGGAGCCAGTGAGGTTGTTGGTGTAGGGAGGCAAAAAGTATGAAGCCTGAAGTATGAGGTATGAGGCAGGGAGGTAAAAAGTATGAAGCCTGAAGTATGAGGCCTGAGGCAGGGGGTGGGTAAAAAAATTTACTATTACAAGAAATTTGTGTCTTATTAATCCTCAGACCTCATTTCCCATTTCTGTCGGCAAAAGCAAATGCCTTTTGCAACAAGGCCGTGCTACGAGCCCCTGAATTCGATCGAATCTTTAATTCTTCCTGCTCAATTTCATGAAATAATCCTTCCATGGCCTTTTGCGTTGCATAATCACTAAGGTCAGTATTTACTTTACTTGCCAGAGGAATCTGGTTGTATTTTGTGCTCAAATCAGTCCAATAACGGCTAGTTTCTGTTTTTGCCAGTGAAGTTTGAATGATGGGTTGAAATTTTGATCTTAGAGCAGCACCGGTAACACGCTGAAAATAAGATGTTGCAGCATTTTTCTGTTTGCTTAATAAAATATTCTGTGCATCCTGAATACTCATTTCCTTGAGTGCAGAAATAAATATGGGTTTGGCTTCTTTTGCAGCTAATTCAGCCGCCCGGTTTAGACTCACTATAAAATCATCGCATGCCTTATTCATTCCTAGGCTTCTCAGGGTTTTTTCAACTTTCTTTGCTTCTGGTGGAAAAAGGAGTTTTACTGCATCATTCCCTAAAAAGCCATTTGCTATTGATAGGCGGTCTGTACCAGCAGAAATGCCAATTTCCAGTGCCTCTTTTATGGCTGAACCAATTTCAGCTGGACTTGGATTGCCTGGTTTTGCCAAGTTTGCCGCATCCTTAATTACTTGAGGTATTTTGAATTGGGCAGTCGAATTTTTTACAAGTAGCAATAATAGTACAGGTATTATAAAAATTGATTTCATTCTTTTATTTTGATTTTTAATAACGATTTAAAATTCAATATAGTATTTTTCTATTCTTTTGATCAGGAATGGTTTTGATTGGAAATCAGCAGCTGTCAGCTCATCCATTAAAACAGGCAGGGTTGAGGTTATTTTTAATATTAATTCAACTTTCAAGAGATTATCAGCACTATAAATTGTGTAAATTTGATTTTGAATCATAAAAATGAGGAAATTAATTCTATTAATTCCAGTAGTATTTGCCCTATCGTGTCAGCAAAAAGCTTCAGATAAAAATACTGCTCTAGCTATAGTTAAGGATGTTCATTCATTTGCAGAACCTGAAAAAGCAATTGTAAAGCATATGGATCTCAATGTCGATTTTTCAACATAATTAATTTCCGGGAAAGCTTCATGGGCAAAAAAA